>CAVALS010000088.1:0-14499 GCA_963589385.1 Bacteroidaceae bacterium | reverse complement strand
GACGGAAAGCACATTAAGTGCTTTCCTTTGCGTGCGGAACTCGCGACAAACTTAAACAGCGGGCCGCCCGGACCGGGAATCCGACGTGCTTGTCGGGGCAACGTTCCCTTCCAAATAGGGACAGGTTTATTTTGGTCGGTTTATCTGGGAAAACGTCGCGCTCCAGCGTTGATCTGCTCTCATCTGTCGCATGGAAATCGGCGGCGTCTTCGGAAGTATATTGCTCGTTTTAACCGCCCATTTAACGCAAAATGGGCCGTTTCCCCTAGTAGGAAGCGGCCCCAAATCTTACGAATAGACGATGGTAAAGGGTACTTCTGTTTCGGTCTCTCCTGTTGACGTGCACCTCGTGCCCTCAAGCGTTACTGAGACCACTTGGTCGACATCGATCAACTTCGTTGGCACCCAGATGTTCTCTCCGCTATTGCGCGCATAAGAAAAATATAAGTTGAACACCCCTGCGTCGTCATCTTCGATAATCTGCTCCGATCCATCCTTGTAGCTGACGGTCAGCTTATTATCAACTGCTTCATAGCCCAGATCATCGATGTGCGTCTGGATGGAAAACGGGCTAATCTCAAGAGTCGAGTCATCGGAGCGGAGTTCCTTTGTATCGACGTACGCTCCAATATTGAACTCGGGCGTCGATGCCTCGAACGGCTTCGCATCCTCGCCTTCGCCCTCGGTCCACGAGATATTCCAGGTAACCGCATGTTGAATACCTCGCTCGCGATCCATAGAAGCAAAGTACATCGTGCCATTAATGACCGTGTCGCTTGATGTGTCCTTATCAATTGTGCAGCGTGTGTCAGCGCATTCCTCGCCGAAGTTCATGCTGGGCGTGCCGATGCCTTGTTCTTCTTCACCATAGAGAACAAGTTCGCCTGTCTCTGCTGCCGGCTTGTAGTAGTTAACGCCATTTGGATTGGACAGCGTAAACGTCACGGCACCGCAACCGTTTTTATCGATAGCCATCTCATGGATATCAAGCGTATAGCCGTTACCCTCGACGGACAGATTAACCTTCTGGACTGTGCCCTCCAGGCTTTGGGGCGCGATGCCGTCACCGAACTCTCTGGTGTAGGTATATTGAGTCCCCGATGAGCCGCCGTTGGTCCAGGTAATGGAATCCCCGTTGCCGTGGTTTCCCCAGGCAGAGGCAAAATAACCGGAATTGACGACGGCGTAGGCGACCCCTCCGGTCGCCAGCACTCCGGCAAGGCATCCGATCACGGCAACATACAGAGGCTTCGCGTGACCCTTTCGGCGAAGCGGCTCACCCGCAGCGGTATTAAGGACGCGATCTGCAAGATCGCTATCGGCTTGGACGGACTCGAAGGCCTGCTTGATTTGATTGGATTTCACGGTCGCCCTCCTCTAGGATGAATTTGAGCTTCGATCGACCGCGAGCTAAGCGCGTTCGAACGGTCGCGGCTGGCACATGCAACAACTCGGCAATCTCTGAGGTCGAAAAGCCCAGATAGTAATAGAGCACGATGGGAACGCGGAATCGCTCCGGAAGTCGCATAACGTCTGACAGGACCGCCTTGGTCTCATCCTGCGCCGCCGAAAGCGAATCGGCCAGGTTCTCAATATCCTCCACACGCCTCCATGGCTTTCGAAAGAGCGATTTACATTCATTGATCGTGACCCGGATAAGCCAGCGGCGAAGATGTTCCCAACTTTCAAAGTGTCCATCGCTTTTAAGCAACTTAAGAAAGACATCTTGGGCAATATCGTCGGCATCGGCACGATCGCGCAGGTACGTCAATGCGATTCGAAACACGACATCTCGGTGATCTTCGACCGCCTGTCTAAAAGCTTGTTCTTCCATAATCACCTCCCGGTGACGGTAATGATTCTTGATGAGGTCCTCACCATAGATACGCTTTGACCGAACGGAATGTTTCAAATTCAAGCAGGAAAAACCTACCATAATAAACCTGTCCCTTTTTGGTAGGTTTTCTTCAACAAAAAAGACCCGCTTCCCTGTTGGGAAGCGGGTCTTTGGAAGGACGGTTAACGTACTAGGAAATTACTCCTCGTCGTTGTCCTTGGCCTCTTCGGCGTCGTCGGTGTCCACGAGCTGGTTGAGCAGCTCATCGAGAGAAGCCATGTCCTCGTTGATCGCGCCGTTGGCGGGAGCCTTCTTGTCGTCGATCGGGGCGCCCAGGAGCTCCTCGTCGGCGTCGGCGTGATGCGTCGGAGCAGAGGTGCCCAGCAGGATGTCGTCCGGACCGTCGGGGCTAAAGACCATCTGCAGCAGCTGCGAGAGGTCTTCCTCGTCGGCAACATCGTCGTTGTTCTCGAGGATGTAGAGCAGGTCGTGGGCCTCCAGGCCATCACGGAGCTCCTCGATCGCCTTGGCACCGATACCATCGATGCGCAGCAGATCCTCCTCGGACTTGCCGACCAGGTCGCCGACCGTCTCGATGCCAACCTCGCTGAACTTGTTGGTCCAGCGCTGCGACACGCCCAGGTCGTCGAACAGGTACAGACGAGCCTTCTCGGCGGAGATGGTGTGGCCGTTGCGGGTGAACGAACCGTCAGCACCACCGAACTCGTCGTAGCCGGCCCAGTCGAGCTGCTGCGGGAGCTGCTCGTCCAGGTCCTTGAGCTCCACAGGAGCCCACTCGGGCAGCGACTTGGCGTTGGGCGAAGCCGGGCCGTCGATGTCCACGTAGCCGTCGGCCGTGCGATACGTCAGCTTCGCGTTGGCGTACGGCTTGAGGCCGGTACCAGCCGGGATCTTCTTACCGACGATGACGTTGGACTTAAGGTCGAGCAGGTGGTCGACCTTGCCCTCGATGGCAGCCTCGGTAAGGACGCCGGCGGTACGGATGAACGAAGCGCTCGACAGCCAGGAGTCGATGTTGGACGCGACCTTGAGCGTACCCAGGATGACGGGCTCGGCCACGGGAGCCTGACCGCCCAGACGGGCAACGCGCTCGACCTCGTCGGCGAACTCGTAGCGGTCGACGTACTGACCAAGCAGGTACTTGGAGTCGCCGGGGTTGGTGATCTGAACGCGACGCAGCATCTGACGTGCGAGCACCTCGATGTGCTTGTCGTTCAGGTCGACGCCCTGGCTGGTGTAGACGTCCTTGACGCTCTCGACGAAGGTGTGCATCGTCGACTCGATGTCGGTCAGCTTGCGCAGGTTGCGGAAGTTGACGAAGCCCTTGGTGATCTGGTCGCCAGCGCGAACCTCGCAGCCGTCCTCGATCTCGGGCATGAAGCGCACCGAAGCGGGGACGCGACGCTCGTCGAGGACACGGGTGTGATCCTCGGAGTCGGTGAGCGTCAGCACGTACTCGGACTTCTCGGGCTTAATCGAGAGGTGACCAGAGTACGGAGCCAGCTCGGCCTCGCGACCCAGGATCTTCTCGTTGACGTTGCCGACGATATCGAACATACGGCTGACCGTAGGCAGACCCTGCGTAATATCGTCGACGCCAGCGACGCCGCCGGAGTGAATGGTACGCATCGTAAGCTGCGTACCGGGCTCGCCGATGGACTGGGCGGCAATAATGCCGACGGCAGTACCGATGGCGACCGGACGACGGGTGGAAAGATCCCAGCCGTAGCACTTCTGGCACACGCCGTACTTGGAGCGGCAGGTGAGCAGCGCGCGAAGCTTGACCTTCTTGAGGCCCGCATCGACCATCTTCTGGATGTCGGCGACCTTCTCGATGTAGCCGTCCTGCTCAAAGAGCACGGTGCCATCGGGAGCCACGACATCCTCAATGAAGCAACGGCCGACAAGGTCGGTGTTGAGGTCGGTGGTGCCGGGGATGATGAGGTTGTAGGTGACGCCCTCGTGCGTACCGCAGTCCTCCTCGCGGACGATGACGTCCTGGGCCACGTCGACCAGACGACGGGTCAGGTAACCAGAGTCCGAGGTGTGGGATGCGGTATCGACCAGGCCCTTACGGGCGCCGTAGGTCGAAATGAAGTACTCGAGCGGCAGCAGGCCCTCGCGGAAGTTCGCCTTAATGGGAAGGTCGATCGTCTCGCCGGACATGTCTGCCATCAGGCCACGCATGCCGCCGAGCTGACGCAGCTGGGTCTTAGAACCACGGGCGCCGGAGTCGGCCATCATGTACAGCGGGTTCTCCTCGTCGAACATGTCGAGCATGAGCGCTGCGACCTTGTCGGTACAAGCGGTCCACTCGTTAACGACTTCGATGTGGCGCTCCGTCTCGTTGATGAAGCCCTCCTCGAAGTACTCGTTGATCTGGTCGACGTTGGCCTGGGCGCGGTCGAGCAGCTCCTGCTTCTCGGCAGGGATGAGAGCGTCCCACACCGAGATGGTGAGGCCGGCGCGGGTAGCGTAGTGGAAGCCGGAGTACTTGATGGCGTCGAGGATCGGGCCGACCTTGGCCTCGGGGTAACGATCGCAGCAGTCCGCAACCAGCTTGGCCACATCGCCCTTGACCATCTTGTAGTTCATGAACTCGTAGTCTTCGGGCAGGCACTGGCGGTTGAAGATGATGCGGCCGATAGAGGTCTCGAAGCGCGCGGTCTTATTGCCGGTGACATCGTAGTCGACAAACTCGTTCTTGCCGTTCTTGACGCGGAAGATACGGGTGCCGTCCTCATTGATGACATTGGCGTCGGCAGCGGACACGCGGACCTGGATCTTGGCCTGCATGTCGACCTCGGAGCGGCAGTCATAGGCGTGCAGCGCGTCATCGAAGCTCGAGAACACGTGGTTCTCGCCCGGCAGACCCTCGCGAACCTGGGTGAGGTAGTACACACCGATGATCATGTCCTGCGAAGGGATGTTGACCGGCTTGCCGGATGCCGGCGAGCGCAGGTTGTTCGCAGAGAGCATGAGCACGCGGGCCTCGGCCTGAGCCTGGCTGGACAGCGGCACGTGGACAGACATCTGGTCGCCGTCGAAGTCGGCGTTGAAGGGCGAGCAGACCAGCGGGTGCAGGTGGATAGCCTTGCCCTCGACCAGCACCGGCTCAAAGGCCTGGATGGACAGACGGTGCAGGGTCGGTGCACGGTTGAGCAGCACGACGCGGCCGTCGATGACCTCTTCGAGGATATCCCACACAAAGGTGGCACCGCGGTCGATAGCGCGCTTGGCGCCCTTGATGTTCTCGACCTTGCCGAGCTCGACCAGGCGCTTCATAACGAAGGGCTTGAAGAGCTCCAGCGCCATGGTCTTGGGCAGACCGCACTGGTGCAGCAGCAGCTTGGGGTCGGTAACGATAACCGAACGGCCGGAGTAGTCGACACGCTTACCCAGCAGGTTCTGACGGAAACGACCCTGCTTGCCCTTGAGGGCCTCGGCGAGCGACTTGAGCGGGCGACCGCCACGGCCAGAGACCGGGCGACCACGACGGCCGTTGTCGAACAGGGCGTCCACGGACTCCTGGAGCATGCGCTTCTCGTTGTTCACGATAATCGCAGGGGCGTCCAGGTCGAGCAGGCGCTTGAGTCGGTTGTTACGGTTGATCACGCGACGATACAGGTCGTTGAGGTCGGACGCGGCGAAGCGGCCGCCATCGAGCTGGACCATCGGGCGCAGATCGGGCGGAATGACCGGGATGACGTCCAGGATCATGTTTGCGGGGCTGTTGCCGCCCTTCAGGAAGGCGTCAACGACCTCGAGACGCTTAACGGCCTTCTCGCGCTTCTGCTTCTGGGAGTCCTCGTCGGCGATGATGGCCTTGAGCTTCTCGGCCTCGGAGGGGAGGTCGATGGCAGCGAGCAGGTCGCGAACGGCCTCGGCACCCATACCACCCTTGAAGTACATGGAGTAGTAACGGGTCATCTCACGGAACAGCGGCTCATCGGAGATGAGGTCGCGCTCGGTGAGCTTCATGAAGGCGTTGAAGGCGTCCGTACGGAGCTGCTTCTCGTCCTTGCACTCTTCCTCGATGTCGACGATGCCGGAGGCGATCTCCTCGGGGGTCAGCGGCTCCTCGTCGGAGAACTCGTCAAAGTTCTCGGGGTCGCCCTGCTCCTTGAGGGACTCGATCTGGCGAGCGCACTCGGCATCGATCTCTTCCAGATCGGCGGCGAGCTCCTCGCGCAGGTCGTCGGCGTCGGCCTCGCGAGCCTCGTAGTCAACCTCGGTGATGATGTAGCTGGCAAAGTACAGAACCTTCTCGAGGTCCTTGGACTTGATGTCGAGCATACGGCTCATCGGGAAGCTCGTGGGGCTCTTGAAGTACCAGATGTGGGACACGGGAGCGGCGAGCTCGATGTGGCCCATGCGGTCGCGACGCACCTTGGCCGAGGTGACCTCGACGCCGCAGCGCTCGCAGA
The DNA here is from genome assembly GCA_963589385.1 of Bacteroidaceae bacterium. GTDB lineage: Bacteria > Actinomycetota > Coriobacteriia > Coriobacteriales > Coriobacteriaceae > Collinsella. The sequence continues at coordinate 8,214 of CAVALS010000088.1, read as the reverse complement.
CGATGCCCTTAAAGCGGATGCCCTTGTACTTGCCGCAGGAGCACTCCCAGTCCTTGGCGGGACCGAAGATCTTCTCGCAGAACAGGCCGTCCTTCTCGGGCTTGAGGGTACGGTAATTGATGGTCTCCGGCTTCTTGACCTCACCGTGCGACCAGGAACGGATCTGGTCGGCGGAGGCAAGGGAGATCTTTACCGAGTCAAAATCAGTAGCTTCGAAATCTGCCACAGTCAACTACTCCTTATCAGTGGTCGTGGCGGCGACAGCCTCGGGCGCCTCGGCGGTCTCGGCATCCTCGGCCTCGACGCCGGCGTCAACGCCGGCGAGCGCAGCCAGGTCGTCGAGAGCGGAGGTCTCCTCGGCGGTCACAGGGGCGGAGGCGTCCTCGTCGGCATCGTGCATGGGCTCGATGTCCAGTGCGAGGGAGCGAATCTCCTTGACGAGAACCTTGAAGGACTCGGGGATACCCGGGACAGGAACGTTCTCGCCCTTGACGATGGACTCGTAGGTCTTGACGCGGCCCACGGTATCGTCGGACTTGACGGTCAGGATCTCCTGCAGGACGTTGGAAGCACCGTAAGCGTACAGTGCCCAAACTTCCATCTCGCCGAAGCGCTGGCCGCCGAACTGGGCCTTGCCGCCCAGAGGCTGCTGGGTAACCAGGCTGTAAGGGCCGGTCGAACGGGCGTGGATCTTGTCGTCGACCATGTGGCCGAGCTTGAGGATGTAGGACGTACCCACGGTAATGGGCTCGCGGAACTCCTCGCCGGTGCGGCCATCGAACAGACGGGTCTTGCCACGCTCGTCAAGCTGGGTGACGAACTCGGGACGCATGTGATCGCCAAAGGCAGCGGTGGCCTTGTTGAGCATGTTCTTGTTGGCACGACGAATGACCTCGGCGATCTCGTCCTCCTTGGCGCCGTCGAAGACGGGCGTCGCGGTGAAGAACGGACCGGGGACGTACTTGTCGGAGTCGGCCTGCTCGGTATCCCAACCGCAGGCAGCGGCCCAGCCAAGGTGGCACTCGAGCAGCTGGCCGACGTTCATACGCGAAGGAACGCCCAGCGGGTTGAGGATAACGTCGATCGGGGTACCGTCAGCCATGTAGGGCATGTCCTCGACCGGCAGAACGTTACAGATAACACCCTTGTTGCCGTGGCGGCCGGCGATCTTATCGCCCTGCTGGATCTTACGACGCTGGGCGACGTAGACGCGCACCTGCTCGTTGACGCCAGGGGCCAGATCGTCGCCGTTCTCGCGGCTAAAGCGGACAACGTCGATGACGCGGCCGTATGCGCCGTGAGGCATCTTAAGGGAGGTATCGCGAACGTCGTGGGCCTTGGCACCGAAGATGGCGCGCAGCAGGCGCTCCTCGGCGGTCAGAGCGCTCTCGCCCTTAGGCGTGACCTTGCCGACCAGGATGTCGCCAGGGCCGACCTCAGCGCCGATGCGGATGATGCCGTCCTCGTCGAGGTTGGCAAGCATATCCTCAGAGAGGTTCGGGATCTCGCGGGTGATCTCCTCGGGGCCGAGCTTGGTGTCGCGGGCGTCGATCTCGTGACGGGTGATGTTGATGGTCGTCAGCAGGTCCTCGGCCACCAGGCGCTCGGACACGACGATGCCGTCCTCGTAGTTGAAGCCTTCCCACGGCATGTATGCCACGGTGAGGTTCTGACCCAGTGCGAGCTCGCCATGATCGGTCGAAGGACCGTCAGCCAGGGGCTCGCCCTGCTCAACGGTGTCACCGACGCGCACGAGCGGACGGTGGTTGATGCAGGTGGACTGGTTGGAGCGCTGGTACTTGGCCAGGTGATACTCGTCCATGCCGCCGGCATGCTTGACGATGATCTTGGAAGCGTCGGCAAAGATGACCTCGCCGGCGTTCTTGGCCAGGGTGACCTCGCCAGAGTCCAGGGCGGCGCGACGCTCCATGCCGGTACCGACATAGGGAGCGGCGGGGTGAACCAGCGGCACGGCCTGACGCTGCATGTTGGCGCCCATGAGCGTACGCTTAGCGTCGTCGTGCTCAAGGAACGGAATCAGCGTGGCTGCGACGGAGAGCATCTGACGCGGCGAGACGTCCATGTAGTCGACGTCCTCGACAGGCACGTCGGCGGGAGCGCCGAAGGAGCCGTCGAAGTCGCGGGTACGGGCGATCACGGTGTGCGGACGGACGATCTTGCCCTCGGCATCGGTCGTGATGAACTCGTTGGTCTTGGGATCGAGCGGCGTGTTGGCCGGCGCGATGACGTGCTTCTCTTCCTCGTCAGCGGTCATCCAGTCGATCTGGTCGGTGGCAACGCCGTTCTCGACGCGACGGAACGGGGCCTCGATGAAGCCGTACTCGTTGACGCGGGCGTAGAGGGCGAGCGAGCCGATCAGGCCGATGTTGGGGCCTTCGGGGGTCTCGATCGGGCACATGCGGCTGTAGTGCGAGTTGTGAACGTCGCGGACGGCCGTCGGCACGTTGGTGCGGCGGCTGGAGCCGGACTTGTGGCCGGCAAGACCGCCAGGGCCGAGTGCAGATAGACGGCGCTTGTGGGTCAGACCGGTCAGAGGGTTCGCCTGGTCCATGAACTGCGAGAGCTGCGAGGAACCGAAGAACTCCTTGATGGAGGCCACGATCGGACGGATGTTGATGAGCGACTGCGGAGTGATCTCGTCGATGTCCTGGGAGCTCATGCGCTCACGGACGACGCGCTCCATACGGCTCATGCCGATACGGAACTGGTTGGCGACGAGCTCGCCGACGGTGCGGATACGGCGGTTACCAAAGTGGTCGATGTCGTCGACCTTGAAGCCCTGCTCGCCGGCAGCGAGGGACAGCAGGTAGCGCAGCGTCGCGACGATATCCTCGTCGGTGAGCACCGTGACCTCTTCCTCGGTGGTGAGGTTGAGCTTCTTGTTGACCTTGTAACGACCGACGCGGGCCAGATCGTAGCGCTGCGGGTTAAAGAGCAGGCCCTCGAGCAAGCTGCGGGAAGCGTCCACGGTGGGAGGCTCGCCCGGGCGCAGACGACGGTAGATCTCGATAAGGGCGTCCTCGCGAGTGAGAGCGGTGTCGCGCTCCAGGGTGCGCTTAATCACATCGGAGTTGCCGAGCAGCTCGATGATGTCGTCGTTGGTGACGGCGATGCCAAGGGCGCGCAGGAACATCGTGGCGCTCTGCTTACGCTTACGGTCGATGGAGACCATGAGCTGGTCGCGCTTGTCGACCTCAAACTCAAGCCAGGCACCGCGGGACGGGATGATCTGGGCCTTGTAGATCTGCTTGCCCGAATCCATCTCGGAGCTGTAGTACACGCCCGGGGAACGGACGAGCTGCGAGACGACGATACGCTCGGTACCGTTGATGATGAAGGTGCCCTGATCGGTCATCATGGGGAAGTCGCCCATAAAGACGAGCTGCTCCTTGATCTCGCCGGTCTCCTTGTTGGTGAGACGGACGTCGGTCAGGAGCGGAGCCTGATAGGTCATGTCCTTCTCGCGGCACTCCTCGACGGTGTGCGCGGGATCGCCGAACTGATGCTCGCCGAAGGTAACCTCGAGAACATGGTTCTGACTCTGGATGGGGCTGGATTCCTTGAACGCCTCACGAAGGCCCTCGTCCTTAAAACGCTCAAAGGATTCCCTTTGAACAGAGATAAGGTTGGGGAGCTCCATGGCCTCCGGGATTTTCCCGAAGCTGACGCGCTTGCGCTCAGTGGCAGTGTATGCGTAGGTCACCAGGTTTTTCCTCCTTCACGGAAATGCTCGGTGGGTTGGCGAGGCATAGCTTCGCCAGTTATCGCAACCTAATAGTTTATCAGGTAGCGACCGTTGGGCAAGAAAAGCCTTGACGCGATTGAGTTTTTGGAGTAGCAAAGTTTTTCGGCAGAAAAACTGCAGGTAGATTGGTGTGTATCGAACATCTGTTCATATATTTTCTGTGAACAGAGAGCCGGCAATCGCAGCTCTTATAAAAAACGGGCGCGAACCGAGGTCCACGCCCGTAAATGTCGGTGCCCGAAGGCTTACTTGCGCATCAATCCGCCGCGCTCGTCGATGGCGTCCCAGAAGGCATCGGCAAAGCGGGGGTCGCTTGCAGCCATGAGGGCGTTGGTGGCCATCCAGCCAGAGGGAGTGCCGGTGTCGTAGCCCGACAGCGGGTCGATGACGACGGCATACATGGCCTCACGGTCGAGCGAACGGGCCATGGCGTCGGTGAGCTGGATCTCGCCGCCCTTGCCGGCCTGCTGATCTGCCAGCAGGTCCATGACCAGCGGGCTCAGCAAGTAGCGACCGACGATGTACAGGTTGGACGGAGCCGCCTCGGGAGCGGGCTTCTCGACCAGACCGCCGATACGCCAGACAGCGCCCGGCTCGGCATCGGCAACGTCCTCGGCGCCCTCGAGCGAACCGACGCGCTCGCCGGCGATAACGCCGTAGCGGCTGACTTCCTCGGGCGAGCAAGCAGCGACGGCGATAACCGAAGCTCCACCGTGCTCCTTGGAAACGGCGAGCATCTTGTCGCAGATGTCGCGATTAGGCACAACGTAGTCGCCCAAAAGAACCAGGAAGTTCTCCCCTGCCACGGCGTCGGCAGCAGAGCGGATAGCATGGCCGAGGCCCTTGGGCTCGTACTGATAACGGAAGTCGACCGGCATACCGCCAGCGTGGGCGACGGCATCGGCATAGGCGTTCTTGCCGCGCTCGCGCAGCAGGTTCTCGAGCGAGCGATCGGGCTGGAAGTAGTTCAGTAGCTCGGGCTTGCCGGGAGATGTAACGATGATGGCGTCGTCGACTTCCTCGGGGTCGAGCGCCTCCTCGACGACGTACTGAATGACGGGCTTGTCGAGCACCGGCAGCATCTCTTTGGGCGTGCACTTGGTGCCAGGCAGAAAACGCGTGCCAAGACCGGCGGCGGGGATGATTGCCTTCATGTTATTCAAAGATCCTTTCGCAGGCGCAAAAGCGCCCCATGCGTGCGGCACACAGCCGCAGACCAAATTGCGATACCTAAGCATCTTACCGCTGGAACTATATGTCGCTACAAGGCAGAGACAATTCTTCAGCAGGTCAACGCAAATTATTGCTCGAATGGTGCAATTTTATTGCCCAACGGCAGGGTGCCCGATACGACGCAAATCACAGAACATGGCAGTTTGAGCTACCGATGTCGAGGGACCGAAAAACAAAAAAGACGGGGCTCGCAATGCGAACCCCGTCTGCAAAGAAATCTGGCGAGAAAGCCTGATTACTTGAGGGTGACAGCAGCGCCAGCAGCCTCGAGCTTCTCCTTGGCAGCCTCGGCGTCCTCCTTCTTGGCACCCTCGAGAACAGCCTTGGGAGCGCCCTCGACGACCTCCTTGGCCTCCTTCAGGCCAAGGTTGGTGAGCTCACGGACGGCCTTGATGACCTGGATCTTGTTGTCGCCGAAGCCCTCGAGCACGACGTCAAACTCGGTCTTCTCCTCGGCCTCAGCAGCGCCAGCAGCGGGAGCGGCGACAACAGCGGCAGGAGCAGCGGCGGAAACGCCGAAGGTGTCCTCGATAGCCTTGACGAGCTCGGAAGCCTCGAGAAGGGTCATTTCCTTAAGAGCATCGATGATCTCATCGGTGGTAAGCTTAGCCATTTCTAAGTCCTTTCGGTTTCCGTGTCTGTGCACGGAGATCAGTTAAAACACAGCGCGAATGCGCCAGGGGTGCGGCGTTGCCGCCGCGGGTGAAAACAGCAACTAGGCTGCCTTCTGCTCGGAGACCTGCTGGATCGAACGAGCGAGACCAGAGGAAACGCCGTTGACGCAGACAGCGATGTCGCGAGCGAAACCGGAGATGAGGCCGGCGATCTGGCCGAGAAGCTGATCCTTGGTGGGCAGCTCGGCGATAGCCTTAACATCATCAGCGGAAACGGCCTTGCCGTCGGAGATACCGCCCTTGATCTCAAGGACGCCCTTGGACTGAGCGGAGAAGTCCTTAAGGGCCTTAGCGGCCTCGACCGGCTCGGACTCGTAGAACACATAAGCGACGGGGCCGGCGAGGATCTCGTCGAGCTCGGGCTGCTCCTGGTTCTTGAGAGCGATCTTGACCAGGTTGTTCTTGTAGACCTTCATCTCGGCGCCGCACTCGCGAAGCTGATGACGCAGCTCCTGAGCCTGCTTAACCGTCAGACCGTTGTAGTTGACGACGAACAGACCGGCGTTCTCGGCGATACGGGACTCGATCTCTGCAACCTTGTCGATTTTGTACTGCTGGGGCATGAATTACACCTCCTCGAATTCTTTCCGGGCACGGTCCGCCACAAGGACGTGACGGGGGCATGTCCAAAAAGAAAGCCCCCGCGCTGCATGAGCGACGGGGGCGAGAAGACATATCTACTCGACCACCTCGGCTGGCGGGATATCCCATTAAGCTCGCGGGTAAGACCCGTTTGCGCCGGCTGTCTCTGGCAGCGGATTCGTGCGTGAACCGAAAGTATTATGGCGGGGACCCCGGCGTCGGTCAACGGAAAACCGGGCTGCACACAATTCCACCATCCGGCACGCGCCGCCGAAGGCCAGGCGCAAGGTTTTCGCTCGGTCAAGTCCTGGCTCGCACGAAGAGCACATTAAGTGCTCTTCGGCTCGTGCGGAATCTACGAAACCCTTGCGCCTGGCCTTCGGCGGCGCGTGCCTGCGTTGACTTTGGGCAGCCCGGGTTTTCGTTGGCTGACGCCCCCACTCATAATGCTTGGGTCGGTAGGCTGATGTGTTGCGTCCCGTTGGGCTATAGGGTTGACACGAAGTTGGACAGGCGGCGGAGACCTTCGTCCAGATTTTTGTCGGAGACGCAGTAGCTTAGGCGGATGTGGCCTTCGGTGCCGAAACAGTCGCCCGGGACTAGGGCTACGTTTGCTTCTTTGATGGCTTTGATGCAGAAGGCTTCGCTCGTTAGGCCGAACTTTTTGATGCTCGGGAAAGTGTAGAAGGCTCCTGCGGTCTCTACTACGTCGAGGCTCATGGCGTCTAAAGCTGCGAGCACGCGTTCGCGACGGGCTCGGTAGACTTTGAGCATGGGGGTGGGATCGACGGTCAGGGCTCGGGCTGCGGCGTCCATTTCGAAGGAGACGGCGCTCGATACTAGGTATTGGTGAGCCTTGGCGATCTCGGCGATGACGGGCCCTGCCGCTGCAAGCCAGCCCAAGCGCCAGCCGGTCATAGCCCAGGGCTTGGAGAAGCTCTCGATGACGACCGTCTGCTCACGCAGCTCCGGGTGACGCTGGGCAAAGCGCTCGTAGCCATCCACATAGACCAGGCGGTTGTATACGTCGTCGCAGACCACGTAGATGCCCGACCGTTCTGCTACGCGCGCCACGGCGTCGAGCGATGCCGCGTCGAGGATGCAGCCCGTAGGATTGTTGGGCGTGCAGATGACGATGGCCTTGGTCGCCGGCGTCACGCAAGCACGAAGTGCGTCCTCGTCAATCTGGAATTGCGCAGGCTCCGTATCCAAAAAGACCGCCTTGGCGTGGTTGGCCACGACGATGCTCTCGTACAGGCCAAAGGCCGGCGTGGGGATGATGACCTCGTCGCCGGGGTTGAGCATAGCAATGAATGTTGCCGACAGTGCCTCGGTCGCGCCGTCGGTCAGGATGACCTCGTCGGCCGAAAACGTAAGGCCCGCGACCCCCATGTAGGCAGACAACGCCTCACGCAGGGCGGGGCGACCGTTGTTGGGCGGATAGTGCGTGTCGCCGCGGTCCAACGAAGCGGTCACCTCGGTGCTAATCACATCGGGCGTGGGAAAATCGGGTTCGCCGAGCGCGAGCGCAATGCACCCTGGGTGCTGGGCGGCGAGCGCGTTAATCCGACGGATGCCGGAAGGCTTGAGCGTGGCAAGCGAGGTATTCATGGGCAGACGCATGGCGTTCCTTTCGTAAGGGTTGCACTAGGATAGCGCGGCGAGGCGCCGCCAGACGGTGTAACCTAAACGGAAACCAACCGGAAAGGAGGCGGCATGGAGACGACCGCACGCGGCGATGTACCAAAAACGTTGCAAACCATTGCGTATATCAGCATTCCCAATAGCGCAGATCTTGAGTTTTTGCTCTGGGACCTGCAAGATGCCATCGCGGCCTATGCCCGGCTTTCCGACACCGTACTCCCCCACCCGGTTGACTTGAAGGCGGATGATGCCGGTGCAGTCGATGGCATCGTGCTGGCCATTGAAGATGTGGCTGACGATGAGACGTTGACAGCC
>CAVALS010000087.1:0-15379 GCA_963589385.1 Bacteroidaceae bacterium | reverse complement strand
CGATCTTGTCGACCAGGAGGATCATGGTGCCGCCTTTGACCTTGTGTGCCTATATGAAAAAAGGCCCCAACTTGCGTTGGAGCCTCATTCAATGCTCGGGTGGAGACGAGGGGGATCGAACCCCTGACCTCTTGACTGCCAGTCAAGCGCTCTCCCAGCTGAGCTACGCCCCCGTGCGAAGAAGTACTATACGGGAACTCCCCCGCCGATGCAAGGACAATTTTGGAAAATATTTTGCGGGCGGCGGCGAGGGAACGCAGCCCGGCCGCGGATGCAGGCGCGGGAACGGGCCGCGAGGCCCCGCGATGCCCTTTTCGCCCGCGGGGGCGCGCCCCGCGGGCGGCGGCGTTGCCGCCGCCGCCCTCTCCGGCGCCCTTGGGACATCTCGAATCCCGCGGACCGCCGTTTCTCGCATCCGCGGCGCGGTCCGCCATCCGCCCAACGGCTGTCCTGCCGGCGCCGGGCCCGTTATCGGGGCCAACCGCGCCCCCGCACGCCCGGCGATTCCAAAACCATGCCGGTTTACGGGGCCAGGCCGGGAACCCCCGAGCATGGCGCAATCGGTAAAATCAAAACCGCAGGTAGACGACTCGCGCATTCCGCGAAATGCAGGGTATGGACGGCCTGTCCGGGTCCAGCCCCGTAATCCGACATAGTTTTGAAATGATACTTGTTAAACAGCACTAACAATTACGTGGATTTGAACCGGAAACGTTTATCAAAGCAATTTGGCAGGCATGTGAAGTGGGGGCTTTGACAAAAAGAGGCCGGGCTATTTGCCCGGCCTCTTGATTCTCTGGTGGGCCCTCCGGGATTCGAACCCAGAACCCAGGGATTATGAGTCCATTTTTATAACCGAAACTAAATGCAGAAATATAACGAAAAGTGTGGATAAAAGCGGATTCCAAATTTGGCTAACGATAGTTTTATTCGGTGCAAACAATCTATTCTTATTACGGCCCGTTTCTCTGTTTACCGATTTGATCACTTATCTAGCCCATCTTGCTATCGGAAAGCCCTGTACTGTATTGACAAAATCACATCTGAACCGGTTGAACAGTTGTTCATTGAGGCCATGCTCGTGCGGTCCACCATCAAACTTACCTCAGGACCATTGAGGAATGGAGCAAGTTATGAGCAATCGTACAGTTGTCCATGGCGCCATTGTGGAGGGCGCCTCGGCGGTACCCATTGACATCGCGATTGAATTCAAACCGGGAATTCCCGGTATGAACATTCTAGGCATTCAGGACAACGCCGCCGTTGAGTTGCGGGGCATTGTCAGGTGCGCACTCAAGGCGCAGGGATACACCTTGCCACGAGAAAGCGGTTCTATCGAGGTCATGCCCTCACCCGCCTATAGCAGGGCCTTCTCGGGTCGAATCCGAGATGTAGGCTCTCTCGCGCTGCCCATCGCACTTGGAATCCTGAGCGCCTCGGGGCAGCTCGATCCTACGTATATCAAGGATAAGCTGTTATTCGGATCGCTGGACTTCGGCGGTAACGTGACGTCGTGTCGGGGCACCATTGCAGTCGAGAATCTCTGCCATGAGTTGAATCTCCAGGGAGTCGTCTCCGCGGCAACTCGCCGCGGATTGAGGCCAGCTCATCCGAGCCTTCAGGTCTTGGACTCGATTTCATCAGATTCATTGGGAAATCCTGAGAATCTTCTCGGAAGGTCTATGCCGGCTGAACCAGATCAATTGAGTCCGGTTTACCCGCCCGCTGCAGTCTCTACTGTGGCCGAAGCCCTTGCGACGCGCATTCCCATCCTAATTGAGACGGATAGCCCGGAGCGTGCGGGGGAGGCACTTCGCGCGTTCTTCCGCGTCGGCGAAAGCGATGAGGCGACGCTCATGAGGGACCTTGCCGGTGTCGGTGCGAAGGGTAACGTTGCCGTAATCTCTGATATCGGGACAGCGAGCATCGCAGGTATTATCGGCGGCGGGCGCCCAATTAGGCCGGGTGTAATCTCTGCCGCAAGCGGCGGCGCCATCGTTCTCGGAAATATCGACCAGGCTTCGTCGCATGTTCTTCAGTCTGTGGCATCGGCGACAAGGCGAGATACCGTCAGGATCGTTAGGTTTGACGGTACTACTCTGTTTCCAAGCGACGCCGCCCTCGTTATGACGGCTAGGGAAGACCGAAGCGACTATGCGATGAAAGCGTTTCAGCTGGGTCCGTTCCCTAAAATCGAGCAGCCAGTCGTTGTCGATATTGACCAATTGGAAAAAGGCCTATCTCAAATTCAGGCGCTCCCGGGATCGTTGGTCGCCTATAGGGAGAACCTCAAAAAGCGCATCGAGGACAGCAGCCTCTATGTAGATGCAACCACCAAGGGCGGCATCAAGGTCAATTATTCGGTTGACGGCGAGCCGAAGACCGTTGAGCTCGTGAAGCAGTTCTACGAGGAGAACGATACACTCTGCATCCAAGCCTTCGATGTGACCGATGGTTCCGACTCGTTTGGTGAACTTTGGTCCGACGTGACCGTTAACCTCGGCGGGGCCGCCCAAGGAGATCGCACTGTTTACATGCAGAGGTCAAGTGTGGATCCGCTGCCTGGCATTCTCATGGACTCGGAGATATTCGGCTCTGTTATAGATGGCGCCGGACGGGGTGGATATGACGCCGTTGAAGTTAACCTTAATGCATTTCTTTCGATGAGAGATTTGGCCGAATTTCGCGAGATGGTCATTCCCAATGAATACAAGGATATTGCCATCGCCGCAGGCGTAAATTTCGCCATTGTGCCGGCGATTGAAGCGAAAGACATTGCTCTTATGTCCGACGGCCTCGTCAGCATCGGCGGACACGACTATAAGCTCTACCGCGGCCAGACCTTCGACGAGTCGCGGAAGGTGGACGCGATCCTTGATCAGTATGAAGAGCTGAGCGTGGCCCCCCACAGAGTCGATTGCAGTCCCAGCACGAAAAAGATCATTGACTCGCTTCGACTTGCGACCAAAAGCACGGCATCGCCCGATGGAGTTGTGTCGATGGAGCGCGACGTGACCCTCCCCCACGCTCAATCACTTAAACATTAACTAACCAAAATCTAGGAACAGTTGTTCAACGGCTCTCATCGACAAGCCCAAGGGCGGACGATACAACCAACGGAACTATGACCGAAGGGAGAGCCGTATGGACAACCTGGATAGGTCGGCGGTGGCAGCGGGACTGGGCCTGCTCGACCTCGACCGTGTTTTCGATGCTGCGCGCGAAATGATCATGGACCCGCAGCAATGCGAGGGATACCTTAAGTGGCCGGCTGTCGCTGCGCTCGGCGCGATTATGGCAGAGCCCAACCTTCTCTCGGCTGTGGCCGAGGTCGCTCTTGACGGTATCGCTCGCGACACATATGCGGGTCAGAAGTCCTGGCTGCTCGCGCAGGCCCTGTTCACGGCCTCTACTGCCCAAGCCGAATATGAGATCGAGCGAGGCCTTGCGCTCTCGCCGTCTGATCGAACCCATATCAACCCGAAGGCCCCCATCGCCGTTCAGGACTATATCTCTCGAGATGAGAAGCTCGCCGTCATGAAATTCTATGTCATGGCGGACACCGAGCTCTCGCGCATCGCCATGCCCTGGCCAGCGGGCCCCTATGGCCAATTCAGGATCGGCGATGAGGGCTATGTGACGGACGAGCAGTTCGGCCGTGTGATTCCCGACCCGGCCGACCAGAGCCTCTATGAGTACATCTCGAACGACGGTGCGCTCACCGATGATGTTGTCCATGCCGCCGTGATGGGAAACTCCGACCACATCGATTCGCTTGCTTCCCAGGCTATCGAGAACGACCCCGATGCGCCGGTCTATTACACCGAGGCGTCACAGGCCGAGTGGGATGAATCTGTCGATGGTGGGTACGCCGAAAAGGGCGATATCAAGACCGAGCGCGCCCACGAGATGCCCGGCACGAAAAGCCTCATCGCGCAGATCAGCAGGAAGTTGGGCGGCGGTGCCGAGGGCGCACTCCATACCACGGTTCCCAATCGCACCGGCTATTTCCATTACGGACAGGCATAGGGCGGCGGCAAGATGAGCATTACCTTGGTGCCTTTCGACTCTCCCATCGAGTGCATGACGATCGACACCGAGACGACGGGGCTCAACCCCTTTGACGGCGATGAGATCTTGACACTGGCTATGGTTCTCGACATCGAGCATCGGGAGTCTCCTTCGTCGGTTCATTTGCGCGTCAAGCCGCAGCATAAGACCGAGTGGCCTGCCGCGGAGCGCGTGAACCACATCTCATCCGATTCGGTGGCGAACTATAAGCCTTTTAAGAATTATCTCGAGGCCGTCCAGTCGCTATTCGACCGCACGGAGAAGATCGTCGGATGGAATGTCGGCTTCGACCTTGGATTCCTCGAGCATGAAGGCGTCATCATTCCGCAGACAGCGGAAATTGTCGATGCGATGGAGGAATTCGGGCGCGTATACGGCCCATTCTCAGAGTCCCATTCAAGATGGAGGCTCACCTCTGCGGCAGATGCCATGGGATACAGCTTCGAGGGCGCTCCGCATACCGCACTCGCTGATGCCTTGGCTACAAGGCGTCTATATCGGCACACGGCTGCAGTTACCGAGGGCCTGAAGCAACCGGGCGTGCATGTCAAACGACCCGGGGCGCGCAGGCATAGCTAATTAGAGAAATTGTCACCCTGTGGCACCAAACCTCTCGGCACGGGTGGCCTATATGGCGAAAACTGTAGTTGGGGCCGCTTTATGTGCGGCCCCAACTACACGTCGCCGGAAGGAGGTAACAGTAATGCCCGGAGAGAATGAAGAGGCCATGCGTGTTCTGCTGATGCTCGGCCAGGCTGTCTTGCCCCCGGCACGCGAAGTCCTCATCATCACGATGAGAGCGCTGGCGCGCGGCGCCGGCAAGGTTGCCGGGGGTGCCGGCAGGGTTGCCGGTCGCGGTGCGAACCACGCGATCAGCCATGTGAATGGACTCGGCCGTTACGGCCTCGTTACAGAGCACACGCTAAGGCGCGACCGCAACGACGTCATAAAACTCGTCAACCTCGGCAAGGAGGGTGCGCTCGACCGAAGCGACCTGTCGCTCCTTTCCGACATCTGCCGAAAGCACCGCATCGGGTTCGCTGTCTTCGAGGACCCGGCGACTGGCTATTTCGCAATCGAATACAAGATGAAGGACCAGGAGGCGCTCGCCGCCTGCATTGAGACGGCAATCGAGAGGAAACTGATCTCGAATGCCGATGTGGACAACGCGATGAAGGGTCCGGTCGAGAGCGGCGTCCAGATGCCCGCCAATCCAAACGATATCCAGTCGTCTTCCCAGCCAAAAGAGTACCCTGCCCTTCCGGCAATCGGGCTACCCGCTGTAGGCCTGCCCCCGGTAGGGCTCCCGCCCGCACCGGAGAATATCGAATACCTGGGGGAGTCTTGGAAGCTCGACCAGAACGACGGCATGTACAAGCGTAAATTCACCGGGTGGGACGGCGTCGTATACACTGCCGCCGTTTCCACGGCCGGAGCTTTCAGGATTACCGATCCCGACGGACACACGGCAAAAATCGGGAACCAAATCTGCGAGGGCGATGACAAGGGCGTGCTTCGTGAGGACCGTGCCGATGCCATCGTCCGATGCCATACCCAAATCGAGACGCTGAAGGACCGTGAGGCCTTCGAGGGGTCGGTCAGACTCCAGCAGCGCCAGGGACGAACCAAGCAGATGGGTTCGCACGAGGTCATCCGCGCCGTCAACATGCGCGACGCTGCCGACCGCAAGGCCAACCGTCACCAAATCGGCAACCAAAATCGTCCGGCCACGCACTCCCGAACCCTCAACAAGCGGGTCAAGAGGTAGCCGATGAAGCTGCCGAAGATAGACATAACGAAGGCCGTCGGAGCCGCCGTGCTGGGATCTGCCGCCTTCTGGATCGTGAACCTCACGGTCCAGAAAGTCATGCTCGGCACAAACGGCATCGAGACCTCCGATGACGCTGTGGCGTTCGTCGCGTGGGCGGCATCCCGCCGGCCCCTCGGCATCTATTTCGGCGGGGTCCCATTGCTGGCCTCAGTCGCCGCTGCCCTCGCAATCGCCCTTGCCGTTCTCCTTAAGCATGAGGCGCCCGGAGAGGACATCTCGCCTGCAAAGCAATATGGATCCCAGCGTTTCTCGACCGCCCAGGAGCGTCTGCTGTACTCGCACAACAAGGCGACGGCCGAATGGCCGGTTCCCGAATGGTGCGAGACGGTCGAGGACGACAATATCATCCTCTCGCTCAACAGCAAGGTTGCCGGCACATCCATCGTCAACGACAAGAAGGACCCGATCAGGCGCGAGAGCCAGGTGCCAAACCGAAACATGTTCATCATGGCCGGATCGGGCGCCGGCAAGTCCTACCGTTTCGTGACCAATCAGATCATGCAGATGAACGGCAACATGGTCTTTACCGACCCCTCGGGCGAGCTGTTCCGTGCATCTGCCGCCTTTTTGGAGAAGAACGGCTATGACGTGCAGGTCATCGACCTGCGCGACGAGGAGCATATCCTGGCCTCAACCCCCTACAACCCGCTTATCAACTGCCGCGACGTCACGTCCATCAACTCCCTGGTCAATATGTTCATTTCGAACACCAAGGGCGAGGACACGCACGGGGACCAGCAGTTCTTCATCGATATGGAGAAGAACTTCTACACCTGCGTTTGCGGTATGTTCGTCTTCTGGTTCAAGGCCAACGGCAATACCGCCGACTGCACCCTTCCCGGCATCATCGACTACCTCGCGATGGCCAAGGCCGACGGCGCCGAGGGCATCAACAAGCTCGACCTCGTTTTCGAGGGCACCCGGGAGCGCGACGGCTTCGATGGGTTCGCGCAGTACATCATCGATACCTACGGAGAGGACGCACTGGATGACGAGTCGCTCCCAGAGAACTCGGTCCTCACCAACTACCGCACCTTCAAGGCCAACGCCGGCGCTCCCGAGCAGATGGCGGCTGTCGTGTCCTCGTGTGCCGCCCGCCTGCAAAGGCTTAATAACCCAGCGATTCGAAAGATGCTGGGCCGCGACGAGCTCGACCTCCAGTCTATCGACAAGCGCAAGCGCGCAATCTTCTTCTGCATCAAGTCCGGCGGCGGCCCATATGACTTCGTCGCCGCGATGGCCCTGAACCAGTTGTTCGATATCTCAAAGGATATCGGGTCAACGAATGGAATCGGCCATCTTGAGATTCCCCTCTACTGCTATCTCGACGAGCTCGCCCAGATAGGCAAGATCCCCGACCTTGAGAAGCTTTTCGCCGAAAGCCGTAAGTTCTGGATCAACCTCTGCGCAATCGTGCAGGACGGCAAGCAACTCGAGGCAAGATATGGCAAGCAGTCGGAATCCATCCGAGCAAACTCGGCCATTTTTATGTACATGGGTTCCTCCCTCTTTTCCGATTGCGAGCAGATATCGCGCGAGATGGGCAACACCACGAAGAAGTTCACGGACTACTCTGTCTCGAACTCTGCGAGCGGCAAGTCCATCCAGGAGAGCACGAGATACGTCAAGGTTCCGCTCATGAGCCCCGAGGAGCTCTACAGCTTCAACGAAGAGGACGGTCTGTCCCCTGACGAGTGCGTGACCCATTACAAGCAGGGCATGTGGTTTCGCGACCTCAAGGCCGATCCCGAGATTCACCCTAGGCGCAAGGAATATCTCAGTGCCGGCAAGACCGACATGCTTGAGTGGGCGCGCGCGAGGCGGCACGCAGAGAAATCTGAGGTGCCAACACCGGAGGGTGTCGTGCTCATAGACCGCACCAGCCCCAAAACCATCGTCATCGACGCCTAAGGGCGCGTGAATAGGTATCAACTATCCTTAAGGGAAGGAAATCTTCAATGGAACAGCTTGCTGATCTCGTTACCAAATTCGAGAACGTCATGATCGCTGGCGGCTCTCTGTTTGCCTTGTGGGGTGTCTACAATCTGCTCGAGGAGAAGACTAAGGGGCGCCCCGGCCACGGTACCGAGTGGTGGCAGGTTCTCGCTGGCGTCTTTATCGCCGGCTGCGGCTTCTCCCATATCATCTCCCAGCTGTTCAACGGCATCCTAGGATAATGGAGATCCGAGAGAGGCTGCTCGCCTTCGCGGCCGGCTCCCCTATCGGTGGTGCTGCGTCGCCCGGGCCAACAGACCCGTATGACGAATTTGAATACGATGAAAGGCCGACTTCGTTTGGCGATCGTGTCTTACGTTTTGCTACCGTCAGCGTCTTGATGCTCGTTGTGGCATGCGCCATTGCGACGATTGCCTATGCCGCTCAAAAGGGCCAGTGGAATGTCAACCTTGGTGTTGACAACATGAACCCCGAGCGCACGCAAATTACAATCAGGTGGAGTGACATCGATAAGGACAAGTATGTTTCCTTCGAGCATGGCGGCATTAAGGCCTACAAGATTGGCTACACCATAACGACCACCAAAGACGGAAGTACCGTCGAGGGTCCTGTCTACTACGATAAAAACGGCAAAGTTGTCGATAAATCCCACAGCAAAATGAAGAAGTATAACGGTAGCCTGCAGGGCGAGGACCTTAAGAAAAACTTCGAACCGTCCTGGGCTCCTGATGGTTGGGAAAAGGGCGCGTCTGCTTCGACGAGCACAAGTCCCAACGACAACCATAAGCCGCATGAATCGCAGGGTTCTGAGTCAAAAGATCCAGAGGATCTGGACAACCAACTTATTAGCAAGAAGACCCCGGATTTTGCCCTAGATTTTAAGTTCTTTAAATATGCTGCCGAAAACCTGGCATGGACTTTCTGCCGTGGGCTTGCGGAAAGCGCCACGAGCCTTGCCGAATGGTGCATTTCGCTAGTGTCCTCTACGGCGAGCACTGCATTCACATCCGACTTTACCAATGGTCCTTTCGGCCAGTTCTACACCATGGCATCAAAGCTATCGAAAGGCGCTTTCCAGCCCTATGCCATGGCGTTTCTCGGCCTGACGTTCGGTGTCGCCCTCATGCACCAGCTGGATGTCCGTCGCAAGATGGCAGGCGTCGACATCATGGCAAGCCTCGCATTCGTCGTCATGATGTTCGCAGTGAGCTACACCCTCATCGTCCATGCGATGGACATCTGTGCGGCCGTATACGTTCTCGCCCAACACCTTGTCGGGGTCGTAAACAACACGCTTGCATCCATGGGAATCGACACGACCAACTCCATTGGAATAAAGGAACAGGTAACCAGCTCATTCGACGCCCTGACTTACGCACAGGCCGGTACCTCGTTTATTCTTCTCATCCTTGCCATCGTTTCCCTTGTCGCCTGCGTCGCCTGCCTATTCACCGTGCTGACAACAATCTTCGTGCGTGTCGGCGAAATATATTTAAGGGCCGCCGCAAGCCCCCTTTGCCTAGCGTTCTTTGCTGACGACAAATCAAGACCCATGGGCGTCGGCTATCTCAAGCGTTTCGCCGCGGTCTGTTTCCAGGCGGTGATGATTGTCATCGCGATTGGCATGATCCCACTTATCAATACGGTCGCAACCGAACTCATAGCCCCTATCACGTCTGATACAAGCACCCTGAATGGTTTCGGGGGCGCCGCGGCCGCGCTCATCCCGTCGATGTGCTCCGTCCTTTGCATTACTGAAATCGTGAACAAGTCAAAGGTCGTTGCCAACAGTCTGTTCGGCCTCGCCTAGGAAAGGTAGTGAAATGGCAGAGACATTCGTGCGCGACGATATCAACAACTATGTCGCGAGAAACATCTTTGGTCGTTTTTCCAAGCGCTCGGCCATAGCGGCACTTGCCGCCGTTGCCGTCGTGACCGTCGGAATATACGGCGTCTACGCATGGGGCTGGAGCCTCGATATTGTCACCTACATGGCGATCCCGGTGTGCGTTGCCATCGGCGTCATCGGCCTCCATTCGCACCACGGCCTGAAATCGGAGAAATGGCTGCCGCTCATGCTGAAGGACAGGACGGAGCCCGATCAGCTCACGCTCGCTGTCCCGACTTTCGAGGTGGCCGTTCCGAAGAAGACGAAGGCAGAGGTGCGCGAGCAGAAACGCCGCGAAAAGGCAGCAAGGAAGGCGAGGAAGTTTGAGCAGGAGGCCGTGCCGGCGGGAATCGCCCAGGCGATGGCTGAGGCCTCCGTGAGAAACGATGGGAGAAACCCTAGATGTGCAAACTGACTATTGACGATCTCGACCGAGAGATTGCCGAGGCCGAGGAGCGCCGCGCGAGCGCCCTCGAGGCCGGTTGGCAGAAGGGCGTGCGCCAGATGGACAAACGCCTGAAAAAACTGAAGAAGAAACGTGACAAGTATGTCGCGAATTACGGCACCGACGTGCCATCCATCCCCCTCGGCTCTTCCTGGGCGACAGACGAGGAACAGGCCGAGCTCGGTGTAAACACTGCGCTCTCGACCGATGCGAAGCTCGTCCAGCCTAAGTGGTCGACCACGAAACTCGTCCCCTACGAGCTGCTCACGGTTGACGGCGTCATGCGCATCGACAGCGAGACCTACTCCATCGCCCTTCGCGTCGATGACGTCAACTACCAGGGAGCGCGACCCGAGGACCAGTATCTCGTGCGCGAGGCGTGGGCGGGATACCTCGATTCGCTCGACCACACGGTACGTCTCGGCATTTTCATCATGAACAAGCGCGTGAGCCCGGAGGAGTTCGCATCCGACCTGCTCTTCCGTGAGGTTCCCGGCGATGAGCGCGGTAACGTCCTGCGCCGCGAGTACAATGCATGGACCCGCTCCATGCTCGCCAAGTCCTCCCGCTCGGTGCGCCGCGACCGCATTATCACGATTGCCGTGTCCGCTGACACGCTGGAGCGTGCGGTGCCCCGGCTGTCCCAGGAGGCGGATTCCTTCCTTCGCTTCATGCGCGACCTCGGTTCCGATGCGCATGTCCTCGACGGCCAGCAGCGCCTCGACATCATTCAGACCATGACGCGCCAGGACGACACTCCGGGCACGGCGAACTTCGAGCGACTGTCCGGGACCGTCGGCCTCACGACCCGCGAGCTCGTGGCGCCCTCCTCTGTCCTCACCGCAGACGACTACCGCGGCGACCCCCGCATGATCGTCGGCCGTCGCTGGGTTAAGACCTACGACGTAACCCTCGACGGTTACGGCAAGACCATGAAGGACTCCTTTATCTCGGATTTGACGGGGCTGCCCTACGACCTTACCGTCGCGTGGCACATCCGTCCCTGGGAGTTCTCTGCCGCGATCTCGGCCGCCGAGAACCACCTGCACGAGATCACCGAGGAGAACAATACCTATCAGTTCAACACGAGCCGTCCCGAGGTCGGCTACTTCGTCGACCAGAACAACATGCCGCCCGCGATGCGCGAGGCCCAGGAGGACGCCGAGGCGTTCCGAGACGACCTCGAGAGCGCGGAGATGCACGCCTTCGGCGTCACGACGGTCGTGACCGTCCAGGGGCGCACGGAGACCGAGCTCGAGGAGGCCTGCCGCGAGGTTGAGAAGGTGTTCTCCACGCACAGGAAGCCCTATCCCGATTCATGGCGCGCGCTTCGCGAGGAGTCCTTCTCGACCGCCCTGCCGATCGGCGCCCCCTACATCCCCTACGAGCGAACGCTGACCACGGACCCCCTGTCCCATATGCTGATGTTCGTCGCCGCCGAGATGAACGACCCGGGCGGCAACATCATGGGTCTCAACGCCGAGACCCGATCGTTTATCGTCTACGACCCCGTGTCCCATGAGCACACGAACAGTTTCACGCTGGCACAGCCCCGATCCGGCAAGTCGTTCAATTCCAAGATCACGCGCATCATACCTGTGCACCTGAAGCATCCGGACGACGACGTGATCACGATCGACCCCGAGGGCGAGTATGTCACGCCCACCGAGTATCTGGGCGGCCAGGTCATCCGCATCGCCGAGAACTCGGGCGACTTCATCAATCCGCTCGACATCTCCCTTGCCTACGGCTCGGACGATCCGGAGACGAAGTCCTCCCCCGTGCCCGCGAAGGTGTCCTTCATCCAGTCGCTCGTTCGTATGATGGCCAGCAGCGTCAACGATGCCCAGGCAAACGTCCTCGATGCCGCCGCCGCATACGCATACAACCGGTATCTTGACGACCCGCGACCCGAGAACCTGCCGACGCTCCAGGATATCTACGACTTCCTGATGTCCGAGCAGGGCTCCGATATGCGCGACGCCCGCGATTTGGCCAAGCTCATTCGCCGTTACGTCACGGGCACGCTGTCGCTGTTCAACCATCCTACGAACGTGAACCTCCAGTCGAACCTAGTGTGCTTCGATTTGCACGAGCTGTCCAGCGAGCTCAAGCCGCTGGCGCTGCTCATCATCCTCGACCACATCTGGGTCCGCGTATCGGCGAACCGCCGTGCCGGCAGGCGAACCTGGCTTATCATCGACGAGTTCCAGCTCCTGCTCGACAGCCCCTACGCCCGCAGCCAGATCGACCGCTTCTTCACCCGTGGCGGAAAGTGGGACTTCTACATCAACGCGATCACCCAAAACCTCTCGCGCGTCCTCAACAGCGAGGAGACGCGCTACATGTTCCAGAACTCGCCCTTCGTGACGATTCTGCAGCAGACGAGCGACCTCCTCCCTGACTTCCAAGAGCTGTTCAACCTCTCCGAGAGCCAGACGAAGGTTTTGGCTACCGCACATCCCGGCGAGGGTCTCTATGTGTTCAAGAACCGCGTGGTGCACTTCGACTTCCAGATTGACTCGAAGATCTGCCCGACTCTCTACGACATCTGCACGACCCGTCCCGCCGATATCAAGCGCCGTGCCGTGAAGGCGGCGGCAAACCCAGACGTCGCCGCACTCGACGAACCGGAAGACACTCCGTCATCGACCCCGCGATCAATGCGTGAGGAGATCGGCCGCAACGTACCATCGCCCGCTCATATGGCTCCCCCGGCGCGCCCTCGACCCAATGTGCGGCCGGCGAGCGAGCAATTCGGTTTTAACGGAGGCGGCAACCGAGACACAGTTACCGCCAACAAGGAAAGGATGGAAGATATGGATATTCGTGACTTCCAGGAGGGCGCGGACTTCTCGCGCTTCAACACCCGTCGACTCCCGACCGAGGAGGAGCTGCGCGCGCAGGCCGAATCTGAGCTCAAGGACCTCGTCCTGAATGCAATCGATCAGGTCTTCACCCGCGAGAGCGACACCCATTTCGACGATTTCGCGCTGGCTCTTTCGTCTGTTGGGGTCACGCTTGGAAGCGAGCCCTCCGGTGATATCGCCTTCTCGAACGGCACGGTCGCCCTCTCCGGCTCCGAGGTGGGCTACACGCTGTCTGCGCTCGTTGCCATGTCGGAGCGCGCTAACGGTCTCGATGCCGAGGTGAAGCCCCAGCCCGCTTCCGCTCCCGAGCAGGCTCAGCCCGCCGAAGATCTCAATGCACAGCCGAGCTCCTGGTCAAACGGCACCCGTCAGCAGCAGAGGGATTCAGCGCCTCGTCCGCGCACCCAGGCGCAGGCCCCTCAGCAGCCGGCGCCTTCCTCCCCTGTTCAGCAGGACCCCGCGACCAGCTTTACACAGCCGAATGGCATGTTTTTGAATCAGCGCGCCGCGCAGCGTCATCGCGCCCAGGCTACCTCCCAGGCGGCTGTCGCCCCCCAGAAGTCGGCAGACCAGCGTTTTGGCAGCGCATCGGTCTCCGATGCTATGTCCACTCTGCTGAAATACCAAAATGACAGCGGTGAGGACGTTGGCGGCATGTTCGCCAGCCCCGACGAGATCAGCCCCGAGGGCCTCAACGAATATGCCGATGGTTCCGGTTTCGTAGGTTAGTAGATGAAACCGCGCTCGACGAGATATAGCTCAAACCTTGCCCATGCGGATGCCCGTACCGCCGTCAGCCGGCGTACGGGCACCGTGCCCGCCGTGCTCGAAGACGAGTCGCGGCGCACTTCCGCATGGGAAGGGTCCTCACCGCGCCCGAACAGGTCGCGCACCGGCTCCTCGGACCTCTCTCGTCTCAGCGCCCAGAAATCGACGCGCTCGCGTGCGGCATCCGCCGCCGCGGGCGCCGTCTCATACGGCGGCACCTTCGCGTCGGTCGCGAAATCATCCATGGCAGGGGCATCCGAAGCCGATGCGCCCGGCACAGAAACATCGGAGGGATCGGGTTTCTCCCCCTCCGTCATGGCCTCGTCTTCCCGACGCGGGGCCGCTGTGTCGGGCGCAACGCCCTCGGCCCAGCTCCTGGCATCCTCGTCGCTCGCGAAAAAGGTGGCAACGGTCCCCGTCGCCCCGGTTACCGGTAGCGCATCCAAGACGCTCAAGCGCGCTAATGCTGTCGAGCTCGACATCCTTATGAAGCGCCGTCCGGGCTCATTCAAGAAGGATCCGGCCGCCGTCAAAAAGCTCAAGGACCATCGCAAGATGGTTTTGCGCAGGAAGAGGAAGGCCGCCCTCAAGCAGGCCTCCCTTGGGAAGAAGGCGGGGCGCGCCGTCGGTGGCAAGCTCTCCCGAAAGCTATTCAAGGGCCGTAAGGGCAGAAAGCAACTTCTCTCCCTCAGGGAATGGAAGAACAGGATCGCCCTGTTCGCCTCACTGCTCTCCCTCGGCGGCCTTCTGCTCATGGGTGCGATTCTCGCCTCGTCGTTTGGGCTCGTGCAGTTCGGTCAGCAGGCGGGAGGCGCAAGCAACGGCGGCAGCCTGGACGGCGACGAGCTCACCATCTACCTATACCTCAAGGACCACGGTTGTGACGACATCCACGCGGCCGCCATCATGGGCAACTACAGTCACGAGTCTGCTGGATCTTCAAATCATAAGATTTACCCGATGGCGGACCAGGCAATGGGTTCGTATGCCTATTGGCTGGACGGAAAGAGCCCGAAGACAAACGACGAGATCATTGCGAGGGGTTCTGTCTATAACAAGGCGACCGGTATAGGCCAATGGGACGGAGGGCGCCGCCTTCGCCTGGCCCAATTCGCCAAGGAGAAGGGCAAGAACTGGTACGACCTCGACGTCCAGCTCGAGTTCTGGTCGGACCACGATGAGTGGGGCACATTTTCCAGTGCCGACGGTAAATACACCTATCAAACCTTCATGGACTCAACCGATCTCGAGGCCGCTACGAAAAACTACGCCATGGGGTGGGAACGCTGCGCCATGGTGGGAGGCAAGCCCTCAGGCTGGGAATCGCGATACACCAACGCGCAGTACTTCTACAACGCAATCACATCCGGTACCCTCGGCGGCTCGGGACAGGGGCTCGCGGGTGCCACGGGAAGCCAACTCGCCGTCGTCAACGCCTGCAAATCAACGCCCTCGCCTGGCCAGAACTGGTGTGCCGCGTGGGTGACAAACGTATTCAAGGCGGCGGGTGTCGGCACCTTCGGTGGAAACGCTTGCGACATGGTCAAGGC
>CAVALS010000086.1:0-15803 GCA_963589385.1 Bacteroidaceae bacterium | reverse complement strand
CTCTTCCTCTTTTTCACTCGAGAGCTCAGTAGGAGGAGTCGTGTTAAAAGAACGCGGTGACAGGTATCCGGCAAAGGTGTCGAAGGCCTTGGAGCCCTTATTCATATCAGAAAGAGACAATGTGAGAACGGGCTCTGCACTATCCCATCTGTACAGCTGCGTTTTCAAGCCGTTCGTTAAAACGAAGTATTGGACTGGATTGTCTTTATAACCCTGGTTGATTAGGAGGCAATAGCTTGAGCATTGTCCGACCCAATCGTCTAGATCTTCCTTGGTTGATTTGGCATCAATGACGAAACGCACCTTTCTTCTATACGAAAGTGCGTAATCGGGCTTGTAAGGTATCTTCTTTCGGCCCAAGTTTACATTGAGTGCCGAAATGCTTTCCTTTGTTTTTATTTGACTGTCTGACCAGCCCAGGCGCTTGAGAAGCCTGTCTACAAAAAACTGCTCTACAGATGCTTCATTACTCAAATCTTCTTCTCTGCAGATTGCTTTATTCGTCGTATTATTCATTCGGTTTATTTACTTTCATCTCAAACGGCATGCCACCCTCGCGGATCACCGCTCGGAGGAACATGTTCATCGCCGCGGACATGGACAGACCGAGCTCATCGAGGATGGCGGACGCCTCCTTCTTCACCTCCGGCTCGATCCTGATGGTGGTTGCGGGTATGTTCGACGGCATGGCGGCTCCTATCTCTTGTGTATACCACGGTGCCACCATTTTAACGGACTAAGCCGCCCTCGATACCCAGTAGTCCATATAGGGCGGTAGGACGTTGAACATGTCACGAATGCGGGTCGCGCAGGAGCCGTTGGCGAGCTGACGAGCGACCGTGGACTCCGCCGTGCGGGAGTCGGTTGCCATGAAGGTGCGGCACCAGCGGAACCAGTCGAGGTAAGCGCCGAGGTGCTTGGTGGACACTCTCAAAGCGCAGGTCCACCGTCTCGCTATAGCTCCTCGATTCCTTTTTATAGGAGGATATTGCTTGTCCCTTGTTCCGAAAGGACTTTGGGTAGCTGAACTCGTCATTTTCGATATTTGAGGTCAGATGCTCTCTGCCAATTTGCCCTATGATGTCAAGCCGCTTCAATTAGGACCACCGCCCAGCGGCAATCCCCATAGGTGCGAAGCGCCTATCTACTCTCTCCCTCTTGACCTCCGGCTCTATCCGGATCGTCGTGGCTGGTATGTTCGAAGGCATGGTTGCACTCTTTCTCGTATATCACGGTGCAAACATTCTACCGTTCCTATGCCGCTGCGGCATCCTAATAGTCCATGTAAGGCGGGCGGGACGTTGAACATGCCCCTGATACGGCTCTTGCAGACGCTGTTCGCGAGCTGGCGGGCGACAGCCCCTCTGCGGATTTGCAATCTTTAAAAAGTCTTTTCGCAAACCAAAACGCTGCGGTATCGATCGCCGCCAATCGCGGAAGAGCATGTCACCAACGTGATAACAGAGTCGGAACCAGAGGAATCCGACTTCGCGCTAGCGTGCTCAGCCAATGAAGTGAGCCAGGCCTTGAAGTCTAACTCTCCAGCAAAGTCAAATCGTAGAAGCAGATCAAAGTTTTTAGGAACTCTCATGCCAAGCAACGGCATATATCGAATGGTATTGCCATCTGCGTTCGTGAATGTCACGGCTCCAATATTTGCAAAACAATCCGTCCGATAACAATTCTGGAGTTCGGTAAAGCCCAGAGTTCCATATCCCATGTTATGAGCGTACACGAGCATGTTTGCACTTGATGGCGATGAGCCTTCAGCTATATACGGACACCCGGAGAATGACGGTAAGCGATCGAAACCGTGATTGAGGTAGAAACCGTTAGGGTCACCCTGGCGGCATGAGACAACGGGCGTTGAGATCGAGGTCCCTTCGACCGTAAGCCAACCGGCGTAGTCCGGGTTCTCGTCTTTTAGAGACACGCCGCCGTCTGCTTGCGCTTTCTGTTCAGCTGCATTTGCGATTGCAGCCTCTCTAACAATCTCGGCACCCAGGCATATGAAGATAAACACTGAGGCGACAAGAACACCAACCGTCAATTTCACGGCAGTGGAGCTTTTGCTACCAGATGCGACGCGCTCACAATTCCGATCGAAACGCCTTTTCGCAATTTTGCTGAACGGACCTACGAGGGGAATCATCCCTGCTTCTCCTTAAGATGCTCCTTAACGCCCGGCCATTTCATGGCCTTTTCAGGCGAATATTCTTCATGCTCATGAAAGCGCTTGACCTGAAAACCGCAACCGGACGCAAGCGCAAATGAACCGCCTCTATATTCCCAGCTGTTGGACTCACAGACGATGGACTTGCCGGACTTAGACACCTTCAGCGCGCGACCGCACAACGGGCAGACTCCGTATTTCCTTAGATTCGTCTCCTGGGCGCGCCTCTTGGCGCACTCGATGAGTATAGTCGCATCCCTCTTGGTAAGGTCGTCGTAATCTAAGTCACCTGCAGAATCGCCCAAAAGCCTACTGATAAAAGCAATCTGCGGTTCTGAAGCGGGGTCCTCGGCCCATTTTGCCGCGCGCTCACGGTCCCAAAGGGCCCTATCGTGTGAGGTCTCATAATTCGATTCAAGCCACAGGAGTATGTCTTGCTCGGCAACATCAAGCGACCTATAATACCTGCGCTGGGTCTCCCCCAGTCTCGTAAGGTCCGCGGTGCAACAGTCGAGAAGGTCAGGCTTGTATAGCGTGACCTGCCACCCCCTGTCGGATGCACCGGGACCGGCGATATTCCGATCGCCGTTGTAGTGCACGACCCAGGCGATGGACCCAGTGGAAGAAAGTACGTTGACCTTGCGCGACGTGAGCACCCAACCGGATGGACAATCCTCCACTTCCTCGACTCTTCTTCCCAAGTCGAGAAGCGAGCCATCGAGTTGTTTCCTGCCAACCCTGTCGGGAAAATCCCTCTCGTTGAGTCCGAATAAAGTCGGCGGCGTGCAGATACTCTTATCGTCAGATACGCCCAGGCAGTCGATAAGCCTGAGAGACTTCTTTTCATAGCCGGTTACGGGGTCGGTGTAGAGTCTCAGCCCTCGCCCAACCATCTGCGTGTAGAGCGATGGGTTCTTCGTCGGTCGGGCCAACAACACGGTCTCAATGAGTGGCATGTCCGTGCCCTCGGTAAAAACGCCGTAGTTGATGAGGCATGGAATCTCTCGCGCCGTGAACGCATCGATGATCTGTCGGCGCTCATCTGCCGGCGTGTTTCCGTCGACAACCACAGAGCCGGGAATGAGCTCGGCCAGCGAGTAGGCATGGTGCACGCTCGAAGCGAATACTAGTGTCTGGCCAATATGGAATTCTTTATATGCAGCTGCGACCTGACGGTTCGTCTCAGGGCGGTCAACGCGCTTTGCAAGCTCTCCTACCCGGAAATCGCCCATTCCGGTACGGACGCCCTTCGTCGACCAGTCCACGATGGTTCTACGGCAGTCGATATCGCAAAGATAGCCATTGGAGATTCCCCAGCGCAGATCTTTCTGAAAGACGATATCGTCGAAAACAGCCCCGAGGCCTCGATCGTCCCCCCCTCCTCGGCGTCGCGGTGAACCCGATGTGGAGGCGCGGCCTCAAGTAGTCGTAAATTTTACGATAAGACGGTGCCAGGGCATGGTGCGCCTCATCGGTGATAACCATATCGAATTCGCCAGGCTCAAAGTCTCTCTCGAGTCGATTTGCGAGCGTCTGGACAGAAGCCGAGACGACCTCCTCGCCATGCGAGTGCCGTTCGGCCTTTTCGATGCCTACCGGGCAGCTGTAGTACTTAACCGGCTGGGTAACCAGTTCCTCACGGTGTGAAAGCAGAAGAACCCTACCCTTCCGGGCGATCCTGCTGAAAGTCACGGTCTTGCCGAGCCCCGTTGCCATCTGCACGAGATGCGATCCACTCTCGAGGGAGTCGCAGATATCCACACACTCCTGCTGATAGTCCCTGAGGACAATCTCATCGGGTGCCATCGCTCCAGCCTTCCTCAACGGTAAGCCCTTCAACGCCGGCCGCCAATCCGTTGACGAGCGCGGCGTGCGCGGCGGGTCCCATCGCAAGAACCTTGGCAATGAGTTTCTGGATGTTTCCGAAATACCAATCCTCGTTCATCAAGCAGGCGTCATCGTTGAAGCCCAGGCGATCTGGCAGCGTGATAGATAGACCGCAATCGAAATCAGATAGAGGGTCGCGCGTGAGGAGGGCAAGGCCATGGGACTCGACGAGAAGGGCCCTCGCTAGGTCGTCCGAGCTCACGACAAGCATCCTGTCACACAGCTCGCGATACTCGTCATTGTCGCCCCCGGGCATCTTATAGCTCCTATCGAGGAATATGCCACTGTCGGGATTAGATATATCGAGGTACTCACGCTGGAGTGCGACGCCTGATTCAAAAGACGGATCTGGCATATGCACTTCGTCGATACATCCCGTCTCGTAGTAAATCCTCAATGAAGAAGTGTTCATCTTTAAACCGTGTTCTTTCTCTCGGAAACCGTTCCGGCTTCGGGACGGACGTAAACCGAAGACATTTGCGATTTCGCCGCCTTCTCAATGCTCTCGATGCGGTCACTGCCCTCCTGAAGAATGTGCCTTGAGGCGGCTGACTCCAATGCGGCGGCGACCGCAATCGAGTCTCTTGTCCGGATTGAAGTCGGAACGCTGAGTCTCCGGCCGTGTGACCTTCTCAGAAACTCACCGGCCGAGGGGACTCCCCTTAGGTCCCTCACTGTCCTGACTCCGATAAAACCCTCGATTGCAACGAGAGACTCATTTAGCGACTCGGCATCAGCTCGCGCCCTATCGAGCGACACGGAGAGCTCACCAAGCCTGTTTCTCAGCCCATCTAGGATTAAACTCGCTTCGACGGCATAGCGCTCAGCCCCTAATGCGTCGGCAGATATCTTTGATAATGCCGCGCTGCAGAAAGCGGTATCGGTATCAATTTGGGATAAAAGAGCGTTTCTCTCTTTCCTGTCTGCCGGCGTAAAAGATAATGACGACTCCAGCTCGGCAAGTCTCGCCCTGGCAGACGAGATCTTTTCCGAGCGTTTAAGAACCTCCTCCGCAATGGAAATCGATGACTCGATCTCATGGACCTCATGCTCCATGGCCTCGACCTTGAGCATCTGAGACCTGAAGGCACCCTCGACCTCCGAGACGGTGCTATACCCATTTGCGGAAATAACGGACAATGCTTTGACCCCGGCGCTAATTGCGCCGATGCCGGCGCGCTTCGATTTGGATGCAATCCTCCACTTAAGAGCATTGTCAAAACCCTTATCTCGCGGAGTGTAGCCAAGGCTCTTTGCCTTTGCCTCATTCAGTTTACGGTCGGAGATTCTTGATTCGATATTCCCGGCTACAACATCGACGGGTATTCCCAGCCGGGCACGAATGCCGAACTCGTCGTAATTTGAACCGAGTGAGGACGCAAGTACCTTCTTGTCGTGCCCGCCGCTATCGGGGTGCCTATAGCCGATACCCCTGCGGCTCCATTCGACAGTAAAGCCATCGGCCTCGAACCTCTCTACGAACTCATCCCAGTTGGAGCTGTTTGCGATTGACCTGTCTATGGCGTCTCTGATTTCCGCAACCCAACTTCGGCCTCCACGGCGCCTAAGTGAGCGCTCGGCCGCACTCATGCGAACTGACTGAATCGTGGGGGTCTGCCGTCCCTCACGTACTGCTGCGCGCCAATCAGCAAGGTCGGGAAAGTAATTCATTCCATGCTCTTCACCGATCTTTTGAGCCTGATGGTCGAGCATGTCGCTATCCTCAGGTGAAATCTGAACTTTGAGACCCGTGGACGCATTTACAGCATTGAGAATTATGTGGGCGTGCATGACGCCACTTGCATTGTCGTCGTGTACGGACCAGATCCACTGCCAGCCCCGATCGGCAGGCCATACCCTCTCACACCACTCCTGGGCGAGCTGGCCAACCTCCTCTGCCGACGCGCGGTCCCTGGGGTCAGGTGACAAAATCCATTGATAGTAATTTCTCCAGATGAGATTTGGATTTGATTTCCTTTTCTTCTCAAACCACTCTGGGGGCTTATCCTTGCCGAATCTCTTTCTCGTCGCATCCATCACCTTATGCCATCCGTACGGGGTGTCGGGCAATCCTGGAGAGTGGCCGAACGCCATGGAGCGCGAGGCGGACTTATCTCCGGCAAGGTATTTTTCGATTCTCTCTTCGTGATCCTCAGTGCTTCGATGCCCAAATGAAAGGTAGTCATCGATCTGTTTACAGCTGCCTCCGCCACCCGAGAGCGTCTTAAGAAAGGGCATTACGTCTCCTTTCAGTCGGATATTCAGCCTCGATTGCACGCGAGAGACGCTCGCATGCATCCATCAGACGCGGCTCGACGGTATCGATTGCTGCGAATATGGCCATAGACACCCTTCTCGCTTCGGCAGCGCGCGACTGTCCCGCTATCGCCTTTGCGTTTAAATTGAGCTCAGACAGTTGCGTCGAAATCGTAAAGAGCTCGTCCCAGATATCCCTTAAGGTCGATCCTGATGAGGCATTGGTCCCGTAGAGAGTCTTGTACAGAATGTACTCAGTGACGCTCATGTTGAGGTTCTTAGCCAATGAACGAATGGCCTCCGCTTCCTCAACGGTGCTCCTGGCCTCTATACGCGCCCTTTTTGGCTTTTTCTCACGGGACATCTCACCCATGTGCCGTCTCCTAACTCATGCTTTAACAAGCGTAGAGCAGCGACACGTACCGTGCCGTACAACTTGGTGACATGCGGTGCCAATGTTTTTGCAGGTGAATGGCTATGGCATTGCCGAGCTATGACATTACCGAACTACGAACAAACTGAAATAACGAACAATGTAATAAGTGAAGTAAGGAACTATGTAAGAGCTGAATAGCGTAACTACGTAACTACGCAACAACGTGATAAAGGAACAATTGAATTTTGGAAGGTGGGAAGTGCTTGCCACAGTCAGCCGTAACGTTGAGTAATGCCCTCAATCTAAAGAGGTCATCGCTATTCAGAGTTCCAGCCCGATCGACACAAGGAACCAGCCTTTCTATCAAAATCCATCCGAGCGTTTCTCGGCGAGCTTGCGGGTCACGTCTTGCTTAAAATCTCAAGGCAAGATGGGTGGCTGGAGTCGATTACGGACATCCCATTAGGTTCAATTACGGCGCATTGTTACGTGCATGCTGAAAGAGTGAGTAACGTAAGAGGCGAACAGCTGAACTGTGACATAGCTGAATAACGTAACAGTGAAATATCGGAACTACGTATCAATGCAACTTCAACATAACGATACTGTTGAACATCCAAGGAAAGGGAATCTAGTCGCACCCGTCGACACGCCCTAGACAATGCCCATTGGCAAAACAGACACCGGCGACCCGCGCTCCCGCCTAAACGAATCGAGGACTAAGCCTT
Organism: Bacteroidaceae bacterium; assembly: GCA_963589385.1. Taxonomy (GTDB): domain Bacteria; phylum Actinomycetota; class Coriobacteriia; order Coriobacteriales; family Coriobacteriaceae; genus Collinsella. The sequence goes on along the minus strand of CAVALS010000086.1, from coordinate 8,383 downwards.
GGTCTAAACAGACTAAGCGTGTCTCGTTAGCCTTATGACCCCCGTTTGGCTTACAAGTAATGAGGCGAAGAACGACAGAATCGAAGTCCAGTCCATCTGTCCGGCACTATGCGGCGCCCTGCGAATGCGAGACCGAATGTGTCGTGCTCGTAATTGATTGACGACCGGCGATCTTTCCAAATCAACGAAAAGAAGTAATTGGCTAATAACCCATTAACGTCAAAACGCAGCTGCGTAATAACGTAACTACGTAACTACGCAGCTGCGTAGTAAAAGAATTACTGAAATACGAAAAGTGAGGAAAGCTTGCCGCAGCCAAGAGCGACGCTGGGTAGCGTCCTTCGTCTAACGCCATAGGCGCAATTCATTGTTCTCGCTCAAGCGGCATAGGGAGGCCGATCTTTCTATCGAAATCTATCCGAAATCTTCTTGACGAACCCGTACCTCACGTATTGTCTAGGAGCTCAAGGCAAGGTAGGCGGCTGGAGTCGGTTACGGATATCCCGTTGGGCCAATTGCAGCGCATTGTTGCGTAAATGCCGAAAAGGTGAATAACGTAAAAGGCGAACAGCTGAATTGTGCAATAGCTGAATAGCTGAACTACGTAACCTCGTAACAACGAAATATCGGAACAACGTAACCATGCAGTTGCAACAAGACGGCACTATTGGACACTCAAAGAATGTAAGTTCCGGTCGCACCCGCCCAAAACCTTGGCCAATGTCCTTCGCCAAGAACGACCAGCAGCGACCCTGGGCTCCCGCCTGAACGTACCAGGGAAACTAAACCGTGAATCAAATTGACCAGGCGTCTCCCGTCAGTCTAATAACTCCAATTTGGCTATCAAGTAATGAGGCAAAAAACGACAGGATCGGAGTCCGGTCCATCCATCCAGCGCTATTGCGGTGCCCTTCGAATGCGAAGCCGAACGTGCCGTGTTCGTAATTGATTGACGACCAGCGTTCTTTTCAAATCATCGAAATGATAATAATGGCAAACAACTCATTGATGTTAAAACGTAACAGTAGAGAAGTCGAAAACCGAAAAAATTGAACTGCTTAACTATGTAATAGCGACATTGCGGCAAAGAGGAACTACGACGTAATGCAACTACGTAGAAACGTAACTATGTAACGCCGTAGGCGCCGGGTTTTAGGGCAGAGCCCTAACAAGCGCCGCCTTTGGCGGCGGTACGCTACCGGGCAAAACGCAGTTTTGTACGGCAGCGTACGACACTTGCGGACAAAATTCAGGACCGAACGGTATGATGTTCAATAGTTCTGCTATTCCGTAGTTTCATGGTTTGCATGTTAGGGTTTGCTGCTTTTGCGTTCTTGCATCTTGTCGTTATTACGTAGTTCTATAGTTCGCTTTTCCCGTTGTCCATGTATTCACCTGTTCCTTATTTCAGCAGCTTGTCAAAAGATCTAACGGGCAATGGGGCCCGGTGATAAATGGTTTCCCATTCGATACCGGAGCCCCATTGCCCGTTCGATCGAGTTAAATAGAAAAACGCCGGGGCCGTCTTTTGGCGGCCCCGGCGTTTCGTCTTATGCCGATGCGGCGGTCACTCTGTCGCCTCTGCCGAACCCATAACCGGATTCATAGCCGTCGGCTTTGACATAAGGATCGCTATTAGTCCTGACTTTAATCTTGGTCGTCCTCAAGCCGATCCCATCCATGTGACGGTTGACGGATTCGGGGACGACGATCGCGAGCGCCATGGACTCGTCATTGCTGACCTGCTCCGCATAGGCTCGCTTGAGGCCGGAGATGAAGCCAAGCATCCACGTCCCCTTTACGCCCTTCTGGCGTGAGACATTCCCGTACCCCAGGGCCTTCATTCGCGCGCAATAGGTCCTGAAGCAGTTCTCGGCAGCATTGGCGCTCGCCCTAAAACAGCACGAGGCGACAACTGAATCCTCGCCCTCGCCAACGAAAACGACAGTCCTTCCATTGTTGCCATATGACGTGTAGGCCCTGCACCTGTAGTTCGCCGCAACAACAAGTGCAAGGGTTTTCTTCCACTCGGGAATTCGACGACCGAGATCGCAGGCCTCCTCGCCGACTTCTGCCGGTGAATCATCCAGATTGATGTCCTCCAACTTGAGGTTGTTCGCAACGAGGAGCCTCTGGAGCGCCAACGAGGCGGCACGCGCTTCGCCTTCGGTCGCGGCGCCGTCGATTAGGGCAACGATCTTCTTGATCTTCTCGTCGATGTTCTTCATGGTTATCTCCTTTGGAGTGGGGCGAGGACCCGGAGGCCCTCGCCATTGACGGTTCTAGAGATTAGGCAGCTTGTTTCGAGTGATCTGGGCTGTGGGGACACCCCAGTCATTGACGTTGATGAACAGCTGGAAACTCTGGTTCGCATAGGTCAGGTTGATGAACATGCTGCCGTTCGAGCACTCAACGCCACCATCCGGGAAGCTGGCGACGAGCATGTCCTTCTCGGTATGAAGCTCGGACTCAAGCCACTCCTCACCGTCCTCGCCACTCCACTTGAAATGGCTCTTAACGCAATGGGGGCCGATCGCCTTGAACGGCTCGTCCGTCCAGGACCCGATTTTGCCCCATTCGTACTCGATCGCGAAGGAATAAGGATAGAAATCGTCCTTGGAACGAGTCGTGACAAACCCGAGTTCAGACATCACCTTGCAGAAATCGAATGACTCATGGTCGGGGTAATCCTCCTCGATACCGCCAAAACTATTGCTAGCGGGAATCTTCTTCAGCTCTTCGATGACGGCTTCGAGGTCTTTCTTGGACGGAAACCTTATTTCACCGATGCCGGATGCGTAGTAGCCCATCTGGCTCCTCCTAACCGCACGGCGTCGGCACCGCCCCTTGCGTGTGCCCCTCGCGACCCCGCCGCGCGTCGCTTTAGCTCTGGCGAAAGCCGCCGCGGGCGGTCGCGACCCGTCAGGGGTCTGCACGGCAACCTCCACCAGGCCCCGCGCCCCGCGCGGGGGCTTGTGCGGGGTTCCGTGCGGGCCCTTGACGGGGTGCGGCCCCCGTGGCGACGGAGCGGCCTCCACCGGGTCGCCGCCCTGGCGCGCGGCCGCGCCCCGCGCGGGCCGTCGGCGGTAGACGCGGCTGTCGCGGCAGCGGCCGCACCGGCGCAGCCGGCGGCCGAGGGGGTCGCAGGGGGACGGGCCGCATCCGTCCCCCTGCGGACGAGCGAGCGTTGTGCGCGCTTTCGACGGCCGTAGGGGCCCCGTGTGTGGCCCCAGGCTGTCGGAAGGGAGTGCAACGCGAGCGACGCCAAGAGGCCCGTGGGGGTCCAGGGGGAGGCGGCGCGGAGCGCTCCCCCTGGGCGGCAGCCGGGAGATGGAAAAGCCCGCCGGGTCGGGGCGGGCTTCAAGTGAGCCAGACGCTATCAGTGGTCTCCGTAATGCGTCTTACACGAGACGATCTCTATGCCTCTGTCGGTGATTCTGTAGACAAGACGATTCCCTCTGTCTATCCGGCGTGACCAAAGCCCTGAGAACTCGCCCCTTAAAGGTTCGGGCTTCCCGATTCCAACCGAAAGGCCGTTTCGGTCAATATCTAGAATCAGGGCGTTGATGCGCTTGAGTGTCTTTCTGTCTTGGCTTTGCCACCAAAGGTAGTCATTCCACGCCTCCGGTGACCAGACCTTATTCATCGGCATCGAGCAGTCCCCTTTCCAAGCCTCTGCCCGAGTCGAGTTCCGAGACTGAACGGCGCAGGTGGTCTAGGTTCTCAGTCGAATAGAAGGGATCGATTGCTACGTCGAAGGGAATCCTCCTTTCCCTGCACATCTTTTTGGCAAAAATGGTAAATGCGGTAGTGACTGACAATCCAAGCTCCTTGCAAACGGACTCGAGGTCGCGCTTGGTAGATTCCTCGATTCGGATATTGATGTTTGAGGTCGACATAGGCTGTATCTCCTTCAATGCTAATACACTGTATATACCACGCTTTGCATTGTATATACAGTGTATCACTTGCTAGAACGGGATATCCTCGTCGTAAAGGTCGACCGAGGGCGGGATTGCCGCCGGTGCGGGCGCGGGAGTGGAAACGGGGGCCGCAGCGGGGGCGGCGCCGCCCTGACGCTGGCTCATGAACTTTATCTCGTCCACGATGACCTCCAGCTTGGATCGGCGCTGCCCATCCTTCTCCCAGGAGCTGTAGCGCAGCTTGCCCTCGATCGCGACCTTGTTGCCCTTGGCGAGGAAGCGGCTGACCGCCTCGGCGCGCGTACCGAACATCGTGCAGTCGACGAAGTTCGGGTAGTCTTCCCACTCGCCGGTCTGCGGGTTGCGGCGGCGGTCGTTCACGGCGACGCCGAAGGACAGAACCTGGGTTCCGCCGACGGTGACGCGCAGCTCGGGGTCGCGGGTGAGGTTGCCAGTGATGTTAACTCGGTTGATGCTCATGTCGATGATCCTCTCGACGGATGTTGGTAAATAAGGTGGGTCGGGGCGAGTCGCCGCCCCGACCATTGGGCGTGTTATCTAGAACCTAGTGAACCAACGATCGTAATCCTCTCCCTCCCAGACGATGTAGGAGCCCTCCTCCACGACCGGACGGAGCGCATCGAGAAAAACGTCCTCGTCTCCGGTCTTGAAATCGTAGGAAAGACCGACAATATCCCCCTCATCGTTATAGTCGATTCCGAAACCGAGTTCCTCCAGCACCTTAGGAAGGCTGTCGCAAACCTCGTCGTAGTTCCAGAGCATCCACGAGAACCATTTGTCGGGGCTGCTTGCGCAGGACTTGGAATCAGCGGGCTTAGGCGTCGGATCGCCACCGAACTTTCCGCCGCCCTTCAAGTCATCGCGAGCGTTAAGGTCGCAGACTATCTGAAAGCCGCGATCGAAGTCCTCCTTCCTGATGGTGAAATCTGAGTAGACGATCTGAACGTAGTGGCCCATCTGGCTCCTCCTAACCGCACGGCGTCGGCACCGCCCCTTGCGTGTGCCCCTCGCGACCCCGCCGCGCGTCGCTTTAGCTCTGGCGAAAGCCGCCGCGGGCGGTCGCGACCCGTCAGGGGTCTGCACGGCAACCTCCACCAGGCCCCGCGCCCCGCGCGGGGGCTTGTGCGGGGTTCCGTGCGGGCCCTTGACGGGGTGCGGCCCCCGTGGCGACGGAGCGGCCTCCACCGGGTCGCCGCCCTGGCGCGCGGCCGCGCCCCGCGCGGGCCGTCGGCGGTAGACGCGGCTGTCGCGGCAGCGGCCGCACCGGCGCAGCCGGCGGCCGAGGGGGTCGCAGGGGGACGGGCCGCATCCGTCCCCCTGCGGACGAGCGAGCGTTGTGCGCGCTTTCGACGGCCGTAGGGGCCCCGTGTGTGGCCCCAGGCTGTCGGAAGGGAGTGCAACGCGAGCGACGCCAAGAGGCCCGTGGGGGTCCAGGGGGAGGCGGCGCGGAGCGCTCCCCCCGGGCGGCAGCCGGGAGAAAAATAGGGGCGGCTGCGAGCTCGGAGCCGCCCCCGAGGTCTGGTCCCGTATCTGAACGGACGTTAAGCGGGTGCCTGTTTGATGGCACAGTGGATGCTAGGACTAGTTTTCCAAGGCCAAGATACACGCCCTGATGTATGCGCTGGCGGTGAGGTTTGACGGCAGAATCTCTGGGTGTGCGGCGCGAGCGCTCACGAGTCCGGTCATGAGATTCTTGTAAACCTCATAGTGGACGAGGGCCGTTCGGCTATAGCGCGTGGCACTCATCGACCGCTTGGGGTTGTCCAAAACGGACAGATCGAGCTCACCGCCGCTGATTCGGTCGCGAAGTGCATCCTCGATGACACGGCTGACATTGGCGTCCCTCCTGGGGCCACCTTTCAGTTTGAGCTCGAGAACGCGCCGCTCAAGGATTTCAGCCTCGAGCGGCGAAGTCGAAAAGGTAACCCTCTCTTTTTTGGATCCCGAAGAAACCTTGCTGGTAGCAGTAGCCGCCGCGGGTTTGGACTTGCGGACACTCATGGGGGAGGCGGGCGATGCGGCGACACTGTCCTGAACAGGTTCTTGCGGGGCGGGTACCGCAGGACGGGATGCAGGACGGTTTTGTGCCCCAAAATTTGGCAAGGTGAAGCGAGGGGCATTGCTCATCATGTCGCCGACAAGGTTCTCGGGCAGGTTGGAAGCCATAGCTACTCAACTCCTTCGGATTCACCGGCGACGGGCTTGAGCTCGCACCAGTTCATGATGTTGCCCACAAGGACGTCGTACTCGAATGCCGCGCCTTTGAGGACGTTCATCTCGTAGATGCTGCGGCCATTCGCCTGCGCATCCTGGATTGCAACGGTTATACCGATACGGCGCTGAAAGACCTTGAGTCCCATTTTTGGAAACTCCTCGACCATCTGGGCGGCAAAGGACCTCGCGAGCTTGGCGATACCGCGATAGAGCGTGATGAGGACGGCGGGGGCGCTCATCCACGCGACCTCATAGGAATCGGATACCGCGCTGAGGAGCTCGAGGGTCTGCTCGACAGCCTCGGTGCCGAGCCTGTCGGCGGTAGTCGGGATGACGAGATGGGTGGCGGCAATGGTGGAGGAAATCGTCGAGAAGGTCATGCCGGGCTGGGTATCAACCACGACGGCATCGAAGCCGTGTTGGGAGACGGCCGACTCGATTGCGCGCGTCAGGGAGTACTCATTGATCTCGTTGCCCTCAAGGTCCCTTTCGTCGGCGACGTTGGCAAGATCGAGATCGCCAGGGACGGTCGCCTGCCCATCCTCGGTGCAAACCACCTGAACTCCCTTGAGGAAGCTGGAGCTGCAGCAGGTGCCTTTCGCGACGCAATCCGACTCGATTCGACCGAGGGAGCCCTGGGGATCCATGTCCACAGCCAAAACCTTAAGGCCGCGGCGACGAAGTCCATCGGCGATGGCATCTGCGGAAGTCGTCTTACCGACGCCTCCCTTCTGGTTGGTGAACACGATCACAGGGGTGAAATTCGGCATGGTGATTCCTTTCAAATGGAAAATGAAAACATAAGGGCCAGAAAATTCCTAGGAGCGACTGGCGATGCTCATGACCACAAGAGCAATCGGTATGGCGATGAGACACGCTGCAGCGCCGACAATGAACTGAAGGGCGGCGTAGGCGAGCCCGCTCGCAAAAAAGGCTACGAGCGCGCCAAGCCCCAAGATGAATTTGATGATTGAAATGTAATTAGGATAAGAAGACATATAACCTCCAATGCCCTAGCTGGACCGATGGCGGAAAACCCGCATTGAAGGTTGTAGTTAAATAATAACAGAACTATGTCATTATTTAACTGCGGAAAGGACGAATATAAGAAATACCGGAGAAAATAAAAGTGTAACTACGGAATAACCGATTTTGAGAAAACACGATGAAGAGGAAAGCATATTCAATGAACTAAAGAAGTACGTAACTGTGTCATTACGTAACTGTGTCATTACGCAATATCACTTAATTGCAGTCGCGACTTGTAACCTTTCCTTGCGGGCTTTCCTATAAAGGCCTCCAACCGGAATCGTCCTCTTCACCATCGTCGAATAGCTTGAGCACGATCGCAGCGGAAGTGATAAGAAGCAGCAAAGCCAACCCATCTAGCTGGAGAAGGTAACTCAAGCCGGCGAGTGCAAGAAGTAGTCCAGATGCAAGTAGGATAATAATCCGGGTCATATGCGTACCCGCCAAATGATTACGGCGCTCACGCGGCATCACCAATGATGATGCCGTAGAGATCGTCATCTGACGCTATCAACGCGACGATATGGTTTCTCCTCCTGATGACGGTCCTCTTGGACACGCCCAAGAGCGCGCCGATCCTCTCGCATGTCAGGTTGTCGATATAGGACAGCTGGAAGATAGATCCGAGTCCCGGCTCGTAATCGTCCAGCGCCTCGACGACGACCATCACGAGATTCAATGTCGAATCGATATGCAGGATGCGGTTCCTCATCCGCTCCCTCTCATTCGATCGGGACGGCAGCTGCCTGAGCGCTGTCTCGCACTGGCTTCTGATCGAGGCCAGATGTCTCAGCTCGGACAGGACGCATCTGACGCGCTCCTCTCGAGCGCCGATGCCGCCATCGTCTGAGGAAAGAGACGAGACATGGTTCTCGCCCTCGATCCCGACGATTGCAGATTGTCCATTACGCTCGGTTCTAATCGGCCTTTCCCACGAGTTCCCTTCCATGTCACTTCCCCTTTCGACATTTATTCAATCGTTCGTTCAGCAGCTCACAGCGAAGATGTGGCCTGTTTGCGGGCCAGATCTATCGCAGCCTCCTTGTTATCGCCGCGATAGACGATTCCGTTCGCATCCACAACCGGATGGACCGGCCCGTCGCCGATGATGAGCCAGGCGCCATCAGGAGCCCTGCGCAGGGGTTTTTCGCCGCGGCCCGTTCGCTGGCGTGAGGCCTCGACCATCTTCCGGCAGC
>CAVALS010000085.1:0-17329 GCA_963589385.1 Bacteroidaceae bacterium | reverse complement strand
GACATCCCTTTGCGCATATTAAAAACGCGCCCGGAGTTCTCTGAGAAATCCATGGGTGCGTTCGCGCTTCCCGCCAAATCTAGCACGAACAAAGGAAAGGCGTTTTCGCAGGTCGTGAGCTGTTTTGCGAACGGCCTGCGGATGCGTCGCATCTCTAAATTCAATTGTAACCGCATCCGTGGCATGGAAGCCCAATTTCTTGCAAAACCCGTTTTCGGGGCGGTGTGCGCATAGTGGCCAGGAAGGTTTTGGCCCTAGCTTTCAGGAACGCTATCGCCTCTCCCGGGGCTAATCCGGGTCGTGCTGTAGCGTGTGCTTCTGGACTAGATGAGGATAGGCTTATCGATATCAGAAATGATGAGGGCGCAGGGAGCTCATGCGAATGCAACTCCGCAATTGGATGTTACATGTCTACCAAGAATTCGAATTGCGTGGAGTGTTGCACACCAAATGGGGCGTATAAGGCTCCTGCGCCTGATTCAAGCGTGGCTGCTCCCAAAAAAGGTGGCGTTGGCTATCTCGTAGCAAAGAGAGTTTTTGACATTGCGTTTAGCGCGGGGGTGTGTTTGGTGCTAGCTGTTCCCGTAGCTGTTGCATGTGCTGCGATCTGTGTCGATACGCCGGGTAAGCCATTTTTTAGGCAGGAGCGTATTGGGCAGGGAGGTAAGAAGATTTACATCTTCAAGCTGCGGACGATGGTCTCTGACGCCCATGACCATCCTGAGAGGTATATGTCTTCAGCTCAGCTTGAGACTTGGAGGCGCGAGCAGAAGCTTGACGATGATCCGCGTATCACCCGTGTGGGGCGAATCCTGCGACGCACGTCGCTCGATGAGCTGCCTCAGTTCCTGAACGTACTATCTGGGGATTTGTCAGTGATAGGGCCCCGTCCCGTGACGTTGCAAGAAACATACGAATACGGTGACGCTCGCGAAGAAGTCTTGTCCTGTAAGCCGGGCATCACGGGTTGGTGGGCAGTGACTGATCGAAATAACTCGACTTGGCAGAGCGGTCAGAGGCAAGCCCGCGAGTTGTTTTATGTACGTCATCAGTCGCTTGGGTTGGACGCCCGTGTGTTCGTGAAGACCTTCAAGGCGATGAGGAGGGGCAAGTAATGCAACCTTCCGCTTGCGTTCGTTTGATCGAAAGGAGCTCTTTGAAGCTGCGGCGTAATCACTCGCAATGGGTGTGTGGGCTCGATTTGTTCGGCATAAGAAGCATTTTGTCGTGAGCGATTTCAGATGAAGCGCACAAACCGTAGGCGTCGTGTTGTCGGCGCAAAGAAACTAACCATGTTAGCATCGAATTAGATGAGACTGAAATGCGTATCCTGTATTTTTCGCAGTTTTATAAACCTGAGAATATCGCTGCATCATTCAGGGCGACCGAGCATTCGCGTATCTGGGTGCGTGAGAGCCATGATGTAACTGTGTTCACCGGATGGCCGAATTATCCCGTTGGTCGCTTGTTCGACGGCTATGAGATGAAACCTCTAGTTGAGGAATTGATTGATGGTGTTAGAGTCTTTCGTTCCGCGTCAAAGATTCAGCCAAACACAAGCTTTGCGAAGCGAATAGAGAGCGGTGTCAGTTTCATCGCTAATGGCCTGAAAAACCTGGGTAAGAAATCGCCTGTTGGTAGTAATTATGATGTAGTGCTCGTCACATGCGGGACCGTCTTCGCTGCGTGGCTCGGCGTTCACTATGCAAAGAAGTGCCGCCTGCCCCTTGTGGTTGAGTTTCGCGATCTTACTTACAAGCAGATGCTGGCGACAGGCAGCAGGGGCGCAAAGGTAGCTGCGATGAAATCACTGGAGTTATCTTTCTGCAAAGCTGCAGATTGCGTCGTTGCGCTTACCGATGGGTTTAAGAAAGACCTTGAGGCGGCTGGTGTTCCGGGCGACAGTATCGTTATTGTTCCCAATGGAGCCGATGTTGTTGCATGTAAACACATGTGGGATGGCCCTTTGCGTTTCGGTTACTTTGGGACTATGGGATTATCTCAGGACGTGCCTGCGACGGTGGAGTACGTGAAGCGAATCGTTAACCTTGGGCTTGCATCAAGCTATGAGCTTATAGGCGAGGGTGCTGCTCGCGACGAGCTAGAGCAGTTGGTTGCTACTGGAGACTACGGTTTTCTCAAACTTGAGCATGGTGTTCCAATGGCCGAGCTTGAACCGCGCTACGCAGGGGTTCACATGACCGTTGTCTCGCTCCAAAAGAGCGCTGAATTCTCGGGAACCATTCCATCGAAGATATTCCAGTCGTTTGCCCGAGGTGTGCCTGTTCTGTTCGTAGGCCCGGAAGGTGATGCATCTGAGCTCGTTCGTAGGAGCGGTGCTGGTATTGCTTTGTGTGGAAGCGAGGAGGAAGACATCAGCGAACTCGAGGCTTTTGCCTCGAGGGCTGATCGTGCGCGCAATCTCGCCAGAATGAGCGAAGCGGCGGTTGATTTCATGAATCGGGAGTACTCAAGAAAGCTTATGGCGGATAAGATGATCGCTGTTTTATCCGATGCCGTATATAAGACCAAACAAACAAATGAAAGGATTAAAATCAATGGTTAACGTTATCGGTCTCGGCTATATCGGACTGCCCACCGCGCTCATGATGGCCACGCACGGCGTGGAGGTCGTGGGAACCGACTACAACGAAGAACTCGTGGCAACCCTGAACGCCGGCCACACTACCTTCAAGGAGGAGGGGCTTGACGAGCTGTTCGCCGACGCGTTGAAATCTGGCATCAAATTCACGACCGAGTATCAGGTGTGCGATACCTACATCGTGAGCGTGCCGACGCCCTACGATAAGCTGGACAAGAAGATCGACCCCTGCTATGTGATTGCCGCCTGCAAGACGGTGCTCGAGGTCGCCCCGAAGGGCGCCGTGCTCGTAATCGAGTCGACTATTTCGCCCAACACGGTGGATCGCTTTGTGCGCCCGCTGCTCATCGAGGCCGAGCGTGAGGATGTTAAGCTCGTGCACGCCCCGGAGCGCATCATCCCCGGAAACATGGTTTACGAGCTGCTGCACAACAACCGTACGATTGGTGCGGACGACCTCGAGGTGGGCGAGGAGGTTGCTAAGATTTACGCAACCTTCTGCCAGGGCGAAATCAGCGTGACCGACATCCGTACCGCTGAGATGACCAAAGTCGTCGAGAACACCTTCCGCGCAATTAACATCGCATTCTCCAACGAGCTTGCCAAGATCTGCCGTATCGGCGGCATGGACGTGGCGGAGGTCATCCGCATCTCCAACAAGCACCCGCGCGTGAACATCCTGCAGCCCGGCCCCGGCGTTGGCGGCCACTGCATCCCCGTCGACCCGTGGTTCCTGGTGGGCGACTACCCCGAAACGGCAAACTTCATCCGTCTGGCGCTTCAGACCAACGCGGGCATGCCTGAGTATGTGCTGCATCGTGCCCACGAGGTTATGGCCGAGCGTGGGATCAAGGATGCCTCCAAGGTGGGCATCTACGGCCTGACCTACAAGGAGGACGTTGACGACGTGCGCGAGAGCCCCACGCTGCAGATGCTCGAGTCCATGGAAGAGCACCTGTGCGGCGGTGGCGTGAAGGTGTACGACCCGTGGGTCGAGCGCGACGAGGTTCCGGGCCAGGTGCACTCCATGGAGGAGTTCCTGGATGGCCTGGAGATGGTTATCGTAATGGTGGGTCATTCCCAGATCAAGGGCAAGCCCGAGGCCTTCGGCGGTCGTATCTTGATCGATCCGCGCAACGTGTGCGGTGACGGCGAGAACGTCTACAAGCTGTAAGTCATTAAAGAGATGCAGGGAGAAGCAGGTTTGAAGAAAGTGATGCTTGTCTTCGGGACGCGCCCGGAGGCCATCAAGATGTGTCCGCTCGTGAACGAGCTCAAGAGCCGCCCCGACGAGTTTCAGACGGTTGTGACCGTGACAGGTCAGCACCGCGAGATGCTCGATCAGGTTCTGCGCGTCTTCGGCGTAACGCCCGACCATGACTTGGCAATCATGAAGCCGGGCCAGACGCTATTCGACGTCACGTGCGACGTACTGCTGAAGCTGAAGGCCGTTCTCGAGGAGGAAGGGCCTGACGTGGTGCTCGTGCACGGCGACACGACCACAAGCTTTGCTGCAGCGCTCGCCTGCTTCTATCTGCAGATTCCCGTGGGGCATGTGGAGGCGGGGCTTCGCACCCACGACATATACAGTCCCTGGCCCGAGGAGTTCAATCGTCAGGCCGTGGATATTGTCAGTGAGTATTACTTCGCACCTACGGAGGCGAGTAGGCAGAATCTGCTCGACGAGGGCAAGCGTGCCGAGAAGATATGGGTGACCGGCAACACCGGCATCGACGCCCTGCGCACCACGGTGCGCGAGGATTATACCCACCCAGAGTTGGAGTGGGCCAGCGACAGTCGCCTGATTTTGATCACGGCACACCGCCGCGAGAACCTTGGCGAGCCCATGCACTGCATGTTCCGCGCGATCAGGCGCGTGATGGAGGAGCACCCCGACACCAAGGCGATCTATCCTATTCACATGAACCCACTCGTACGCAAGGCGGCTCACGAGGAGCTGGACGGCTTCGATCGTCTCCATATCATCAATCCTCTGGAGGTACTTGACTTCCATAACTTCCTGGCTGCGAGTCATCTCATTCTTACCGATTCGGGCGGCATACAGGAGGAAGCTCCTAGCTTGGGCAAGCCGGTGTTGGTGATGCGAGACACCACCGAGCGACCTGAGGGGGTTGCCGCGGGCACGTTGAAGCTTGTGGGCACTGAGGAGGACGTTATCTATCTTGAGTTTTCCCGTCTGCTGTCCGACGAAGAGGAGTATGCGGCAATGAGCCGGGCTTCGAACCCGTATGGGGATGGGCATGCGAGCGAGCGAATTGCGAGCGTGCTCGGTAAATAGGGGAGATTAAAGAATTGTCAAAGCTGCGGCTTTATATAGACACCGCGCTGCACCTCAAGCCTAGTCAGATTGCCTATAGAATCTGGCGAAAGCTTGGGGGCAGCACGCGTTTGCATGTTGGTTACAGGCCTTGCCCCGATGCGGACAAGGCGGATATTCGCCGCGTTCCCGCATTATCGGAGATTGACTTCGATCCAGTTTTTCTAGCGCGTTTTGATGTGGATGCTCTTCTTGATGACAGGGTGGAACTCCTAAATCATGAGGAGCGCATGGATTGGCGCGAATCGTGGCACGCAGAGCTCTCGACCCCGCTCTGGCGTTTTAACCTGCATTACCACGAATACTTGCTTCCTCTTGCGAAGGCTTTCCTTGATGAGGGTGATAAGCGATACCTTGATAAAGCCAAAGCTATCGTGGACAGCTGGATAGATGCCTGCCCGCGGGAGCGCGGAGGCGTCGCCTGGGATCCATACGTCATATCGATGCGCATCGTTAGCTGGCTTGCTTTTAGAGCTGAGCTTGATGACGCATTGAGGACGGATGATGCCTTTTGCGAGCGAATTAACGCATCGCTGGCCGAGCAGTACGTACATCTTTCTCAGCACCTGGAGAAGGACCTCCTGGCCAATCACTATCTAGAGAACTTGAAGGCCCTTGCTATCCTTGCGTGTTATTTTGGCGACCGCAAGACGCTCGAGCTTGCTTTGCCTATGCTAAAGGCGCAGGTAAACGAGCAGGTGCTCGATGACGGAATGCACTTCGAGCTGAGCCCGATGTATCAGAAGATTGTGCTTGAGGATCTGATGCGCGCTGCAATTGTCTTGCGCGACTCGGGCTTTGGTGAGCATGCTGAAGCTTTTAAACTTCAGCAGATGTGCGACTGCCTTTACTCCATGGAGCGCGGGATTGATAGGACTCCACTGTTCAACGATTGCGGCGACAACGTGGCAAAGAGTCGCGACGCGCTGTTGCTTTGCGCTCGCGAGCGTTTCGGCGTTGTACCGGAATTTCATGGTGTGCTAAAGAATTCAGGCTACTGCATTCTCGAACGGCAGACCAAGGCGGGCTTCGTCAAGGTGATTTTCGATGCCGGCAAGCCGGGCCCGGCCTATGCCATGGGGCACGTTCATTGCGACGCATTGAGTTTCGAGTGCTTTGTGGATGGAGGGCCGTGGATTGTGAACTGCGGCACCTTTGCCTATCAGGATGCGAAAAGGCTTGAGTTCAAGAAGACGCATTCGCACAGTACCGTGATGGTGAATGGTGAGGAACAGCACGAGTGCTGGGCGCCATTCCGGGTTGCCAGGTACAGTACGGGCGCTGTTGAGGATTCGGCGGCAACGATAGTACGCGGTGCTCTTCTTCAATGTGGTGGGAAGTGCAAAGTGGTTCGAGAGATTGTGCTTGAGGCGGATGGGCTACGTGTTGTCGACCACCTTGTAGGCGACGGGTGCATTGAGAGTGCCTTTGTCTTTGCTCGTGACGTTCCCGAAGCCGATGGGCAAATAGACGAGGTCGCATATGCGCCAGAATTTGGCGTGTACCGCGACTCCTGTCGGATCATTAGCCAACCCGCCAATTCCCACGAGGTTTATTTTACGTATCCCCGCTACAAAAAGGCAGTTATATAATATGGATAAGATGAAGCTCTATAATGCCATGCCGATTTTCGTGCAAAACATCGGTTGTCGCCGTGAAGGTGGGCGACTTGCCGAGCTAAGATTCGGCGGGGACTTTAAGTCGCGTCTAGCCGATTACAACTCGCGCATCGCTTGCTCGCGTGACGAGCTACTTGATATTAGGGACCGTAAGCTTCGGAAGATGGTGCAGTTCTGCTATGACGAGGTTCCTTTCTATACGAATATGTTTGATGAGGGCGGAGTCAACCCTGCGTCTATCAAGACCGCTGACGATCTCGCCGCTCTTCCAATTCTTGACAAGCAGACCGTTCGGGACAATGTTGAGCTGTTGAAACCTAAGAGTCTCGAGCAGATTCCTCATATCACTGAACACACGAGCGGATCGACGGGGTCGAGTCTCATCTTTCCGCAATCGGTCGACAATGTTCGCGATCTTTGGGCGGCTTTTTGGCGCTTCTGGAACCGTATTGGCATTGAATACGGCACGAGGTATGCCGACTTCGGCAGCAGGACCATTGTGCCGCCGAACCAGAGAAAGCCGCCTTTTTGGCGGGAGTGTCAGCCGCTTTTCCAGATTAAGTTCTCGGCTTTCCACGGCAACGATGAAAACTACATGGCTTACTTCAAAGCAATTAATGATTACGGACTAACCTGGATCCACGGGTATCCTTCGTGCATCATGCCGTTTGCGTCATTCGTTGCGCAAAACGGTCTGACTTTCGATAAGCCTATCAAGGCCGTGACGGCGAGTGCCGAGAACTTATATGGTTATCAGCGGTCCATCATAGAGAAGGCGTTCGGGGTACAGCCCCATGCTCTGTACGGCCTCACTGAGGCGGTAGCGTGCATTGGAGAGGACGCCGACCATGATTACATTGTTGACGAGGATTACTCCGCCGTTGAGTTCATTGAATGCGGCGATTATTCGCGAATCGTTGGTAGTAACCTTACCAATTTCGCCTTCCCACTCTTGCGTTATGACACCGGTGACCTTGCCATTACCACCGATAGGCTAAAGAACGGCCGAAGGGTAATCGAGCGGATCGATGGGCGGACTGGCGAACTTTTGTCGCTTCCCGACGGAGGCAAGGTCGGCGCGCTCTCTGCTTTGTTTACTGAGTCGGCGACGATCAAGGAAGCTCAGATTCATCAGCTAGAGGACTACTCGGTCGAAATTAGCTTTGTTCCTCTTTCGGATAACTACACTGAGGACATCGCCGAGGCGGAGAAACGCTTCCGCGACAGGACCAAGGGAATGCTCCCCGTATCCTTCAAGCGCGTCGACGGAATCGAACGCACGAAGCGCGGAAAGCTTCGCTACGTTGTGTCGGACATCAAATAACTGGACGGTTGGAGGATGATGAAAATGGCTAGACGAATCGCATTGCTTTGCGGTGGCGCCAGCGGGGAGCGCGAGGTCTCGCTCTTATCGGCCGCAGCCGTGGAAGAGGCTCTGGAAAAGCGTTACGAGGTCATAAAGATAGACACAGGCGTTGAGGGCTGGGCTCATACGCTCCTCGACTCTTCTGTCGAAGGCGTCTTCATTTGCCTTCACGGAGGGGCTGGGGAGAACGGGTCGATCCAGGGGTTCTGTGAAAGCGTTGGCTTGCCCTATACGGGGCCGGGCGTTCTCTCCAGCGCGATTGCAATGGACAAATTTGTGGCAAAACTGTTGGTCGAATCTTTCCGCATCCCAACACCTGGATACATCAGGGTGCTTCGTGGTGAGGAATGCAATATAGAAGACATTAGGACCAAACTGGGAGGCAAGCTTGTCGTAAAGCCTTCAACCGAAGGGTCCGCCCTCGGCGTCTCCATCGTCGACAATGGAGACGATCTCGCTTGTGCGATTGACACTGCGCTGGAGCTTGCTCCCTCGGTTCTGGTTGAGCAGTTTATTTCAGGCAGGGAGCTGACGGTCGCGGTGCTGGGCGGGGAGAAGCCTCGCGTTCTTCCTCCCATTGAAATAATCCCGGCTAATGAATTCTATGATTACGAGGCAAAATACGAGCAGGGCATGGCGCAGCACATTTGTCCGGCAAATCTCACTGAAGAAGAACTTAGGCAGTGCGAGGAGATGGCGTTGGGAGCCCATGACGCCCTCGGCTGCTATGGTGTGTCCAGAACCGATTGTATTCTGGACGAGCGCAATCGCCTCTGGTATCTGGAAACGAACACCATTCCCGGCATGACCGGGACCTCGTTGCTTCCTGATGCAGCAAAGGCTGTTGGCATCACTTTTGATGAGCTCTGTTGGAATATCATGGAAGATGCCTGGAGTAGGTGCTAGCAGTTGAAGGTCTACTATCTGGGACAATTCCCTCCTCCGTACGGCGGAGTGACGGTTAAGAACGCCTTGCTCGCTGAGGCGCTTGCTGATCGCGTCCCCGTCGAGAAGGTCGGCTTCAGGGATGTGGGAACCGTCAAGATCGTTCGGCTTCTGATGACGTCGAAGGACGGCCTTTTCATGCTCGGGTTCGGTAACGCGAGGATACAAAGGGCTCTACTTTGTTTGCTCTCAATCGTTAGACCGAGCGTTCTCTCTCGGTGCTATCTAATGGCAATGGGGGGCCTTCTTCCGAGCCATTTGTCGAGCGATTTAGCATATAGGAAAGCCTGTGCGAAGCTGGGTCGTATTTACGTTGAAACCAAGACCATGTGTAATGCAACAAGGAATCTTGGCTTGGATAATGTGTCGATTTACCCTAACTGCCGTAACAGGCCGACTGCTACGGTCTTGCCGCATAAAACGGGCGGCGTCCTTAAATGTGTCAGCTTCTCGCTAATTGGACCAGCGAAGGGGGCTGACGTCATTCTGGACTGCGCCGAGCGCCTTGCGGGCGTTGAATTCTACTTCTATGGGCGTGTTGAGGAGACATTCAAGGATGCTTTCGAAGCGCGGGTTTCGGCGCTTCCGAACGTTTTCTATCATGGTGTCTTCGACTCAGTGACAAATGATGCGGTTTCCGAGCTCTCTAGGTATGACTTGCATCTTTTTCCCAGTAAATGGGCAGCAGAAGGCGTTCCGGGCGTTTTGGTTGAGACAAAGATGGCAGCGGTGCCGACCGTTGCGAGCAATATTGGCTACAATGCCGAGCTTGTCGCGTCTGGTAAGGACGGCATCGTTCTTGATGAGTGTACGGCTGAAGCGATGTGCGACGCAATAAAAGCTTTGGACAGGGATCGCGAGCGTCTTGTTTCGATGAAGGAGGCGGCGCTCGCGTCGGCGGAGTATTTTTGTGTAGACCACTACCTCGAGGAGCTGGTCGCGGATTTGGACAATGGGCGGAAGGGGGCCCTTAGATGAGCTCTTTTATGAATGCGGCGAACAAGCAGAGAAGAGCGCATTAGCGGTATTGGCATAAACTCAAGCCTTTCGAGGCTATATGAGACGTAGATTTATCTTTTCGCAATTTGTTAACCTCGCTCAGTGTGAAATTGGCTAGGGTTCAACCTGCGGCTGCAAGGGCGTAGGCGTAGTGGCGCATAAGCGTGCGAAGATTGGCAAGAGTTGCGTGATTGCGCGACGGCGGGCGTAGAGGGCGTTGCGAGGCGTCTGCTGTCGGCGATAATTAGCACATCGGCGCGGGTGTGAAGGTGCTCGGTCCGATTGTGAATGGTGACAATATGATGATTGGGGCGAATGCTGTGATGATCAAGGATGCTCCCTTTGGGTCTGTTCAGGGGGGTGCCTACGAAATGTCTAGATCGGGCACCGAAGGAGGACGTCGACTGAGCGTTCTGTTCACTTCCGCAATTGACTTTAACTCAAACTCATCTCTCGGCATCTCTGCTAAGGTGATGTCTCAGGCGAAGGCTTCCGAGGAGGCTGGACACGACGTCTATATAAGTAAGGACTACGGCTTAGAAACGAGGATAGAGCGACCTAGTAGCGGGGAAGTCGTTGCCAGCCATGTTCGGAAGACCGCGGGAGATCGCAGAAGCAAATATGCTTTTCTGAGCAATTGGTCTCTTGCGAACGGTGTTGAGGCAGTGGTTATTCGTTTTGACCACCTTGATAACGTTTTCTGCTCGTTCTCGAAACAGCTTCGAAGCAATGGGGTTGTCCTTGCGGTGGAGTTTCCCACCTTCCCCTTTGAGATGGAAAGGGATGCGCGCCATAAAAGGCTTCTCGAATCGCGCAAGTATTTGAGCTATGTCGTACATAGGGCATATGCGTGGCTGGAATCCCTTAGGGCGAAACATGCCCCGCGCTACTTCGACTACGCCATCACTTACCTTGATGACGACACTATCTGGGGAGTGCCGAACATCACCTACGACAATGGAATTGACCTTGGAGCTATTCCATTGAGGAAGGCTGGCGCGCCTTGCGAAGCCGTGAGGCTTCTTGCTGTCGCCAAGTTCTCCCCTCATCATGGTGTTGACAGGCTCATTCGCGGGCTTGCTGAGTATAAGGGCGCCCGACCCGTGCTGCTTACGCTCGTTGGTGTGGGTGCAGAGAATCCTTCCTTGGAGAAGCTTGTTTCCGAGCTGAAGCTAGAAGATTTTATTGTATTTGCGGGTGCTGCGACCGGAAGCAAGCTTGACGCTTTCTTTGATGACGCGGATGTTGCTGTCGGTTCTCTTGGATTGCATAGAATCGGGATTTCCCTCGGTTCAACGATGAAATCCAGGGAGTATTGTGCCAGAGGCATACCGTTTATCTATTCGTTCCCCGAGAAAGGTTTTAACGGGGACGAGGAGTTCACTCTCCTGCTTCCCAGCAATGACGACCCGATACCCATTGACAAGGTTGTCGCTTTTGCAAATAGGACGGCTACAGACCCGGAGACTGGCAGCAAGATGCGTGCCTTCGCCGAGAAGCAGTTCGACTGGAAAGTGCAGATGGATAAGGTGCTGAAGGTTCTAGAAGCGGAAGTTACGGATAAGAGAGGCAAGAAAGGCTAACATGGTTCAGCGTATATGCCGGCGTCTTGCCGTTGCGGTCGCCAACAGGACCACGCGTAAGGTTAAGAGGCAGATATATAAGAGTAGTAGCAGCGCCATCCGCCAGAAGGCATCTTGTTTAGGTAACGAGCTTGCCGAGGGTTTTAACGGGCGCATTTTTGTCGATAGTGGCTCTGCTGGATTCAAGTCCTTCGATATCGAGATCCGGAGAGCTGCCGAGAGGATAATCGGTGGCTCCTTCGTGCTTTTCGGGGAATGGTTCGATCTGCCAAGAGATATTACCGTGGAAGACGAATGGCGTACTGATTTCGTTGCTGGATATCGTTTTCCAGATGGGCCTTACGATGCCATTAAACCGGAATCTGGAGTTGCCGACATAAAGGTGCCATGGGAATACGGAAGGATGCAGTACCTTCTCCCCCTTGCGGCGGCATTTCGCCAAACAGGCGATGCAAGGTTCCTTGATTGTTATCGTGCCAAAGTGGGCTCTTTTGCCTCTGTGAACCCTATGGGGAGGGGTGTCCAGTGGACGTGCACTATGGAAGTCGGCATTCGCGTGTTCAACCTACTTTCCTCATACGAGCTGTTGCGGTGCGGGCTTTGCGAGGACGACCCAATGCATACGGTGATTGCGGAGCTTGCTTTCTGCCATGGTGAGCATATTTGGGCAAACCTCGAGACATCAGCTAGATTGCAAGAGAACAACCACTACATCGCCGACCTGCTTGGACTTGCTGCTGTCGTTGCGGCCTACCCCAACCTGCCCAAAGCACGGAAGTGGGGGGAATACACCCACAACGAGCTGATGAGATGCGTGCGGAAACAGGTTCTCGACGACGGTTGTTGCTTCGAGCGCAGCACCCGCTATACACGCCTGATGGGAGAGATGCTCTTCTTCGCGGGCAAGTGCTTTGCTGAAACGCCCTATAAGCTGCCAGCGGAGTATTTTGAGCGTCTTTCGATTCTCGGTCGTTTTCTTGATGCCGTAACAAACAAAGATGGGCGTTCCCTGCAGGTAGGAGATAACGATTCAGGACGCGTAGTGTGTATTTCACCCGAGCGCTATGATGACTTACGCCTCGTGAGTAGGCTGGTTGACAGGGAAATCGGTCCGGATGCTCCTGATGAAGCGTTCTTCGCCGAAGAAGAGCTGTTTTACGGTGCTTCCGGCCGTGTTGCATGTTTTCCCTCATGGCGCGGAGGGGCGAGAACGTTTTATGATGCGGGTATGGCTCTTGCTAGGTATGGAGACTGGTCGTTGGGATTCTTCGCTTCTGATGGCTTTGTCGATGAGTCCGAGCCTGGACATACGCATAACGATAAGCTTTCCTTCACGCTTGGCTTCAAGGGCGTGCCGTTTTTTGTGGACCCCGGTTCTGGTGTTTATACGCGCGATCCCAAGGTGCGCAATATCCTTCGCGGTACCGCACAACACTCGACGTTGCGGTTTGGGAATCTTGAGCAAAATGAATTCCGAGGGTTGTTTGGGTATACGAGGTGCGGCGGCGCGAGCCTTGATGTTGCGGAGGCTGATGGGACGGTTGTTTTCAGGGGCGCGACGGATTGCTGGGCCACGCGTCTTGGCGTGACTCACAAGAGGGTTGTGGAGGTTGGATCGGAGGGGGTTGCGGTCAAGGATGACGTTGAGGGCGCTGCGCCCGCCGTTGCTGCGACGAGATCATTCGTTCTTGCTCCGGAGGTCGATGTTTCCGTTGTGGGACGCAAAGAGGCGGTCCTAACGTGTCGGGGTGTTTCGGTGGTCTTTTGCGCCGAAAGCGATATTAGCGTTCGGGAGGGGCTTTATTCCCCACATTATGGCGCCGTCATAAAGAGCTCGATTCTTGATGTTCCTTTTGAATATGGCAGGACTAATGTGATTACTGTTAGGGAGATCCTTAATGAAGACTAGAACCTCTAGTGTTTCTTACGTGCCGAATGCGGATCTAACAGGGCTTGTCTTCTGCTTCTCTCTGATAATACTTCTCTTCTCTAGTATTTCGCTGCCGGCAGGTTCTCCTATTGGCTCTGTGGTTGGAGAGGTTCTAGGGTCGCTTCCTGGCGTTGCTGTGGTGGCGAATGTCGACTCGTTTTCCCTTACGCAGGTTCGTTATTCTGACCTGAACGTTGCGATACCGGTGGCTTTTCTTCTCATGGTGGTTGTTCTCGTTCGTAATGGCAAACGAACTCTGAGTCTGAGGATGAATATTGCCTACGCTTTCCTCCTAGTTTTCGCGTTGATTGCTGGGACTTCCGCGCTTTTCTATAAGGAGTACGTGGAAGCCCTGAAGCTTGCGGTTTATGTGGTAGGCATCGCTTGCTTCTTCTCGTTCGAAGACGAAGAGAGGAAGGGCATCGCTAGAAAACTGCTCTCCATATGTCTAGTAGCTGGTATCGTGAACGCCGGCATAACAATTTGGCAGTATGGTTCTATGGCCAGTTGGGAGTTCTCTCCATCGACGATTCGCCTTTATAGACCGGATGGGATTTTTGGCGACTCGATCATTTCTGCTCTGTTTAGCAATGTGACTATTGCGGTTTTGGCTTTGGGTGCCACGCGGCTTAAAGCGCCTGTGCGCATCATTGTAATTTTGCTGTGCATGGTTGCTGGCGTTGTCACCGGTGCGAGAACTTTCTATTATCTGCTGGTAATCGTTGGCGCTTACCTGATGCTGGCTAAGACTCGTGATGTCTCGCTTGAGAAAAAGGCACTCCTGCTCTGTTTGATGATTGCCGTCGTTGCCGTCGTTGCTAGTCCGCTCGGACAGTCGATGATCGATTCCCTGACGTTTCAAGATATCGTTTCAAGTCGAGATATCAAGAGGCAACTGGCGATAGAGCAGTTTGGCAACTCTCCCGTTTTTGGCATCGGCACCGGGCAGTACGCTATTTACGAGGCTTCGCTTGGCATGCCGGCCAACTCCGGTCTTCACGGAACGAACCCACATAATGTCTATGTGCAGGTTCTTTGCGAGAATGGACTGGTTGGATTTATCCCCTTTGTTCTAGGTCTAATTTGTTCCCTTTGGCTGGCGTTCAAAAGAAAGAACGCTTTGGCCGTTGTGTTGCTGGTCATTTACACGGCGATTGGCTGGTCATTGGGCATTCTGTATTCAATTGCGTTCACCTCGTTCTTTGTTGTTTTCGTCTGCTCCCTTCTAGGGACTTCGGAGGATTAATCTTGAAGATTAAGCAGGTTATACCGCGGGACTTTTCGGTTGTGACTATGTTTAACATGGCCGCAAGGGCGCTACAGCTGGTTGTGACCGTCGCATTGGTACGGATACTTTCAGTTGAGGATTACGCAAGCTACACTGTGTTCTTCACAACTTCGTCGACTATTTTAGGGATTGCCGGGCAAAGTATCGCGCTTGCCTATGTTCGCTACAATACCGAGAGGATGACCAAGGATCGTGCATACCGCGATTCACTTATTTTTATTTCGCATGCGATTAACGTAGCTTGCCTTGTCCTTCTTCTTGTCGGGTCTTACCCTATGGCTGAAGCTATGGGAGTCGCCCATCCAGTCATGCTGGCCGCTATCGTTTACGGCTTTTTGCTGGGTACTGTGCAGCTGAATATCGCCTTCTTCCAATCCCGTGAACTCTATGCTAAGTCCGGTGTTGTCGAGAATGCGAAGCAGTTGACCCTGCTCGCCTGCATTGCGCTTGCGGTTGTATTGGCGGCGGGTTCGTTGGAGAGCATTCTTGCATCGTACTGCTTTTCGGGATTAGCCTGTTTTGTGATTTCGCTTACTATGATAGGGAAGCTTGTTAGGCACGGCGATGCGGCTATCGCGGTCGACTTCAAGGCTGGTAGGGAGTTCCTGGCTGTTTCTGCTTGGTTGATTCTCTATAGCGTTGCCACGCAATTGTACAACCAGGCGAATATCACTATGCTGGCGTCCTTTGGGTCTACCCAGGCGGTCGCCGAGTTCGGCGTTGCATCGAAGTACTTTAACATGGTGCTGCTCTTCCTGCCTTCCATTAAGACCGTCCTTCGCGTTAGGATGTCCAAGGCGGAGATGACCGAGAGTACCGAGAAACAGCGCGAGTTTGCCATCAAGTGGTTCAAGAAGACTACCGTGCCATTCGGGGCTTTGGTTGCAATTTGCTGTGTCGGGGCTCAGCTTGTTTTCCCTGTTTTGAACGGTGATGGATACGATGCCTCTATACCAATGTTTCAAATACTGTGCATCAACGCATTTTCGGCCTATGTCTTTGCGCCGGCGTCCGCGCTCATCATGTCGCTGAATCGCTATGGTCTTCAGTTTGCCATAGCGCTTATCTCCCTTGCCATCAACCTTGTGGGCAACTATCTTCTGATACCTCTGTACGGCGGCATCGGTACTTCAATTGCCACAACAATATCGCAGATAGCGCTCAATGTGATGATGACGGTTGTCGTATTCAGGGTTGGTGCCAAGAGTATCAAGTTGGGGTAGGCGCCTAAAAGCCATCTGGGCAATAGTTGCTGTTTGGAATTCGTTTTAGAGGGGTTGGGCGAACGAAGTTCAATGTTGAAGGTGTTGTCCAGGAGATCGCCAGGATGGCTGACGGCCCGGCCGTCGACATAGATCCCTTGACCTATCGCAACGTTGAACTGTGGTGAGGTGCGAGCGGCAACGTAAGCATGGGGAAGAGGTGACAAGGTGCCGCACCGAGCTCGAGCACGCTGAGAAAGACGCCGAGTTCGGAAGTGCCATCAATGATATGCTTGCGAATATGTAGGCTCTTGAAGAAAGGACTCTGCGTTGGATTCTTGCAGCCTAAGCGCCGTTCTGGACACCTTGACCCCAGCGCTCCCGTCGCTTGTTGGCACGCTTATCGGCGGGGCCGTGACGCTACTTGCGGCTTGCATGACGGCAAGGCACCAGAACAAGCTCGAGGACAAGAGGCTCGACGCCTCTCGCGAGGATGAGTGGAGGCGCTTCGAGCGCGACAATCTGGTGGGACTGCAAGAAGCTGTCCAGTGCGGTATGAGGGCCACGGGGAAATGCTGCCTCCAGATGGATAAGCTTGCTACCGAGGGGAAGGAATGGGCGGATTGGATTGTTGATCCTGCGGACTCGGAAATGCAGCGCCAGTCGCTGGAGGATATCCTGTTGCTTTCGTGTAGGATCGACGACGTCGAGCTGGTAAAAGCCCTCTCGCTATTTCGCCAGAAGGCTCATAACGTCACTTCTGACTCAAGGACCCGTACTCAGCTGTTCGATTCGATGAGGGAGCTATCCGATGCCTACGATGCCGCTATGGAGGTCATCAGCGAGAAGCTGAAAGACTGCGTTAGGGGTCGCTGAGCCGGATGAATGGGGACGGAGGCGCGTTCGCTCTTGATGAGTTTTGGAGCGTGAGGCCGTGTGGCTCATGCTATATCGGGTTCCGCAATGTCGAGAAGGCCTCATTTCATCCGATATTATGTGACCGATTGCGAAGATTGGGCTGATACTTAAGGCAGCTGCTTTAAGTATCAGCCCCTATTGATCGACTTCGACCTCTAGTGTTTACTTGCCCCGCAACTCAAGCCGAGTTGCGGGGTTTCTTGGTCTTTGGGCGGATTATTCGCTGCTGGTTAACGGCCGTTAACTACTGGGGGGTGACAATCGTCAAAAGGCCCTCTTTCGTCGTGGCCACCGCTCGCCCTTAGGGCACGTCCAAAATACTTCGTTCTCCGCCTCTGGGCAGGAGCGCAATCCCGCGCTCCCTGACCCAGGGGAGGAAACATGCCCTCATCGCGAGGCTGCCATAGCAGCTACGACTGCATCGTCAAGATCAAGGGCGTCACCACGCGCCCGATACTGTTCAGCCAGCTCATGCGGAGCGACGGCGAGGGGTGATAAACCCCGAGGAACTGTTCGCAGACGACCGCAGCCCCGCCTCC
>CAVALS010000084.1:0-20486 GCA_963589385.1 Bacteroidaceae bacterium | reverse complement strand
CTACGTAGACCAGATCGGGACCATAGGTGCGCGCGGCATCGATCAGATAATCGACCGCAGCGTTGCCGTCGGCCGAGGTCGCCCCCACCGGCTCGTAGGGCGACGCGGGCACGCTCGCGCCGCCGATGCCGTTCTTGCCGTGAATGAGCGCGGTGGACGCCGGCGGCGTATAGGGCTCAGTCGCCTGCAGAGGACGGTCGGCACCCAGGTACACCGGAACCTCGGGGCGACCCAGCAGATCGAGCACCGCCAGGCAATTGTGCGCCGATTGCTCGACGCGCACGTTGCCAAAGCACGTGGTGATGCCCACGAGCTCCACCTCGGGGCTCGCGATGGCATAGGCGAGCGCCATCGCATCGTCCACACCCATATCCAGATCAAGGATCAGCTTCTTGGTTGCCATTGTTCTACTCCGCTTCTCCGTCTTTATCGTTTAACCAAACCAATGTTCAACTTCGGCGCGCGTGGGAATCGATTGCTGAGCGCCCAGGCGCGACACCGTCACTGCCGAGGCGCGAGCACCCGCGGCCATGCACTCAAAGAGCGGCAAGCCCTCTAGGCGAGCCGCCGCCAACGCGCCGATAAACGTATCGCCGGCGGCCGTGGTATCGACTACCGTGCTCGAAAGTGCCGGCATGCGCAGCAGCTCACCGTCATCGCCGAGCGTAACCGAGCCGGCGCCGCCCAGCGTGATGACCGCAGCCCCGGCGCCCTTGTCGAGCAGCGCATTGAGCGCGGTGACGCAGCTCGCGTCATCCGTGGGCAGAATGCCCGTCAGCACCTGGCACTCGGTCTCGTTGGGGCAGACCAGGTCGACCGCAGGCCACGCTCTTGCCGGCAGGTCGCATGCCGGCGCCGGGTTAAAGATCGTATAGAACCCCAGCTCGTGAGCGCAAACAAGCGCCTCGGCCGTCGCCGCAAGGTCACATTCGCCCTGGGCGATAAAGACGCTTCCGGCAGCCGGGGCAATCTCGCTGGCGTCGCCGTCGAGCCCATCGGCCACCAGGTGCCTCAGCGCGCAGGCCACATCCTCACCCGTAAGCGCGTGGTTGGCGCCCGGCGACAGCACGATGCGGTTGTCACTCTCACAGCGAATGATAGTCGCGGTACCGGTCTCCACGTCATCGAGACGTGTCACAAGCTCAACGCCCACGCCGGCATCCTGGAGCCCTGCCACAAGTGCATCGCCAAAGGCATCGCGCCCAACAGCGCCGATCATGCACGTGCGCACACCCATGCGCGCGGCGGCGACGGCCTGGTTGGCGCCCTTGCCACCGGCATTGGCGATAAAACCGCTGCCACCGACTGTCTCGCCCGCGCGCGGCATGCGCTCGCACGCCACCGAAAGGTCCATGTTCATGCTGCCGAACACCGCAACGATGCCGCGATCTGCCATGGAAACCTCCTCGTCTTCAGGCTTTGCGCCCACCGTCGACCAACGATTGTGCGCTCTCGCACCCCCTATAACTTTAGTCCACTTTGATGTGGACGCGCGCTTGAGCTTGCGCCAGCAGCAAGCATTCACAGGAGCAGGCAGCTACAATGAAGGCGTGCTGATTATTCTCGTCATTGGATGATGTTTTATGGAACAACTCTCGCAATCGGGCTCGCGCGGTCGACGCCGCACGGGCAACGAGCCGGCGCCGCACGAACGCGTGAAGGGCGAACGCCGCGCCAACGAACCGCGACGCGCCGCGAGCCCCCATCGCGCTTCTGCCAACAACGCAGGCCGCGCCAACACTCCCGCCGCGGAGCAGACGCCTGCTCGCCCCAAGTCCCGCTACATCCCTGCACTCGACGGCCTGCGTACGCTCGCCGTCGTCGCGGTGGTGCTCTATCACCTTAACCTCACGTGGGCTCAGGGCGGCCTGCTTGGCGTCACGATCTTCTTTGTGCTTTCGGGCTATCTGATCACGCGCTTGCTGCTCAACGAAGTCGCTAAGACCGGACGCATCGACCTCAAGAGCTTCTGGATTCGCCGCATCCGTCGCCTGGTCCCCGCCGTGGTAACGGTAGTGTTTGTAACCTGCGCGCTGTGCACTATCTTTAACCACGTGATGCTCACCAAGATGCGCCCCGACATCCTGCCGTCGCTGCTGTTCTTCAACAACTGGTGGCAGATTGCCCAAAACGTCTCGTACTTCAATGCTCTGGGCGATCCCTCGCCGCTCACGCACTTTTGGTCGCTTGCCATCGAGGAACAGTTCTACCTGATTTGGCCGCCACTGCTGTTTGCCATGGTATCCATGCATGTGAGCAAGCCCAACACGCGCCGCGTGGTTCTGGGCCTTGCCGTGGTATCTGCCCTAGCCATGATGGTGCTTTACAACCCTGCCGCCGACCCCAGCCGCGTGTACTATGGCACCGACACCCGTGTGTTCTCGCTGCTGCTGGGTGCCTGGATGGCCTTTATCCCCGATCGCGACCTGGCGCCGGTGCGTCTCGCTCGTCGTTTGGGGCTCAATCGCCTAGCTGGCGCCGCCAAGCACGGCAAGAACGCCGAGGGCAAGCCTGGCGAGAAGGCCGACGAAGCAGCCGAGACCGCCCCGGCACAGCCGAGCGCCCTCGTGCGTTTTTGGTCCTCGCCCGCATCCATCGATGTGTTGGGCGTCGTGGGTCTGGTTGGCCTTGCCGCCATGGTCGCGCTCACCAACGGCTACACCGCCTTCCAGTATCGCGGAGGCACGCTGCTGTGCTCAATCCTCACGCTCATGGTTATTGCCGCCTGCATGCAGCCCCAGGGAATGGTTGCCCGCGCGCTGTCCGCCGAGCCGCTCGTGTGGATTGGCAAGCGCTCGTACAGCATCTACCTGTGGCACTATCCGCTGCTGTTGCTCATGAACCCGGTCGCCAACATCAACGATACGCCCTGGTGGCAATACATTTTGCAGGTGCTGCTGGTGGTCGCCGTAGCCGAGTGCTCCTATCGCTTTATCGAGACTCCGTTTAGAAAGGGCGCCTTTGGGCGCACCGTATCCGAGTTCCGCGACGGCACCGCCACGCCCGCCGACTGGGCACGCGCGCACGTCCCCGTCTGCGCAGCCTGCGCTGTCGTGTTGGTCGTTGCACTGGGCGGCCTGATCTTTGTGCCCAAGACGTCTGCACTGAGCGGCGAGGGCGCCGAAGTTCTGAACAAGGAAGCCAAGAACACCGCGCCCACCGACCAGCAGGCGGCCGACGACACCGACAAGGACAACGACGGCTTCCCCGATGGCTCCTACGACCTGTTGATGATCGGTGACTCCGTGTCGCTGCGTGCCGTGGACACCTTTGACGGCGTGTTCCCGCACAGCCATATCGATGCCGAAAAGGGCCGCCAGTTCGATGCGAGCCGTGCGACATTTGAGGGCTATCTCCAACAGAACCTTGCCGGCAAGATCGTGGTCTTTGCGCTGGGCACCAACGGCTTGGTAACCGACGACCAGATCGACGCCATCATGGCCGATGCAGGAGATAAGCGTATTGTGGTGTTTGTGAACACGCGCAGCCCGCAGCCGTGGGTTGGCTCTACTAACCAGGCCATCGCCAACGCCGCTACGCGCTACAAGAACGTGCGCGTTATCGACTGGTACGGATACAGTACCAACCGCAACGACCTGTTCGATGGCGATGGCACGCACCTATCGACCACTGGCGTGACTGAGTACCTCAACTTGATCCACGACGCAGTCAAGAAGGACCTGCCCGTGCATCCTGAGGATCACGTCAACGATCCGCAACCGGCAGCCGTCAAGTCTGCCACCGACGCGCTCGTCAATGCGCTCGCTCTCAAGCCGCACAAGCTGAGCACCGACAAGTAGTCCGCAGCAAACAACCCAAAATCACTCTTTTCGAGCCGGCCCCAAGAGGTCGCGGGCAAAAAACAGGCCGCAGCCCATCGCTGCGGCCTGTTCGGAAGCAAAAGTGGGCGCTACGCGCCGTAGCCCATCGCTTGCAGCACAAACATGACGACCGTCAGCACCGTAATCACGCCGATAGTCGCCCAAGTGAGCACGTTCCATACGCGGCCGTTGCGGTTGGCGCCCATAATGTGGCGATCCGCCGCGATAACCACCTGAAATACCAGGACTACGGGCAGCAGCACGCCGTTGATGACCTGCGAGGTCATCATAATCTGGAACAAATCGACGCCAGGCATGAGCACCAACACGGCAGAAATGCCGATGATAGCCGTAATGATGCCGCGATAGACCGGAGCCTCGTCCCAGCTGCGGTCGGCGCCGCGCTCCCAACCAAAAGCCTCGCAGATGGCACTCGACGTAACGCCCGGCAGCACGCAGGCAGCCAAAAAGCTCGCTGCGACCAGGCCCGAGGCAAACAACACCGTGGACCACTGGCCCGCGATGGGCTCCAGCGCGCGGGCGGCATCGGCGGCATCGCTAATCTGAATACCCGCCGGGAACAGCACCGTACCGGTCGTGATGATAATGAAGCCCGCAATGATATCAGCAGCGATCGAGCCGCTCACGGTATCAATACGCTGCAGCACGATATCGTCCTCGCCCGCATTCTTATCGACCACGTTGTTCTGAGCCAAGAAGATCATCCACGGTGCGATGGTGGTACCGATCGTTGCGACCACGAGCGACACGTAGCTGGGATCGTTCTGAATATTGGGGACGACCAAGTCGACCGCGACCTCGCCCCAGTTGGGGCCGGCCATAAACGCGGCGACGATGTAGGTCACGAAAACGCAGCTTACCAGCAGCAAAATCTTCTCGATGCGCTGGAAACTGCCCGACATGGTAAGCATCCACACCAGCAGCGCCACGAGCGGCACCGAGATGCTCGCCGGAACGCCAAAGAGGGCAAGGCCACTCGCGATACCCGCGAACTCCGAGATGGTCACCGCCGTGTTGGCGATTAACAGCGCCGCCATGGCCAGCACGCTCTTGCGCACGCCAAAGCGCTCGCGAATGAGCGACGCCAGGCCCTTGCCCGTGACACATCCGCAGCGCGCCGCGGTCTCCTGCGTCACGATAAGCAGCACGGTCATGACGGGAAGCATCCAGAGCATCTTATAGCCATAGCTGGCGCCCGCGCTGGAATACGTGGCGATGCCGCCGGCGTCATTGCCCGAAAGCGCCGCCAGAAGACCGGGGCCCATGGCGCCAAAGATGGCCGCGATGGTCAGCTTTTGCTTGGTGATCGGCTTTTGCTTCGTATTTTGCACGCGACCACCTACCCCATGACCGACATGGTGAGCAGCACCGCGGCGATGCAGTACGCCACACACGAGATCATGACGGCGATGACGTTCATGGCAGTACCCGACGTATTGAGGTCGTGCTCATCGCGCCAGAACAGCACCATCAGGTAAATCACGGCGCTCATGTTGCCGATCAGACAAATGATGGCCGCGATGTTAAAGCAGCCGGTAAAGAGCTGCTCCTCAAACATGGTGGCATCGGGGAACGCGGCGGTGCGCACCAGCTGCGCGCACAGGTAGGTCACGAGCGACAGAATCAGGCCCATGCCCGTGCTCTGGAAGAAGAATCCCAGGTACGGCTTGGGCTCGTCGTCGTGACCGTCGTACTCGAGGAAGTAGTTCTTGACGAACGACACCATGCGCGAGGCAGCCAGCAGCACGAGCGGCATGGCGCACATGGGGAACACCACCAGATGCGCGGAGCCCAGCGCCGTCCCCAGCACCGTCGCCATAAGGCACGAGGCAATGCCCCACACGACGACCCAGTACTGACGATGCACGAACCAGCTGAGCACGTTCGTCGAGTCGTCCGACGCGCTGTCGCCCGAGCCGACGCCTGCGATCTGCAGGTCCTCCTGGTGCTCCTCGGCGATAACGTCCATGGCGTCGTCGAAAGTTACGATACCCAGGATATGACGGTTCTCGTCGCAGACGGGGATGGCAACCAGGTCGTACTTGGTCATCTCGTCCGTCACGTCTTCCTGGTCCTCGTCGGGCGACACGTAGACCAGATCGCGATAGGCGAGCTGGCCCAGCGTGGCGTCGCGGTCGGCCACGATCAGCGTGCGCAGCGAAAGCACGCCCGTCAGCATGCCGCCCGGATCCTCGGTATAGACGTAGTAGACGCTCTCAAAGTCCTCGTCGAGCTTGCGGATTGCCTCGATGGCATCGCCGACCGTCGCCGTGGCGGGCAGCGAGACAAACTCCGAGGTCATGATGCGGCCGGCGGTGTTGTCCTCATAGCCCAGCAGATTACGAATCGCCTTCTCCTCCTTGACGCCCATCAGGCGCAGGAGCTTCTCGGCCTTCTCGTAATCGAGCTCGTCGATCAGGTCGGCAGCGTCGTCCGGGTCCATCATGGCCAGCATCGACGATGCGTCGGTATCGGACAGGCCCTCGAGCATCTCGGTCATAAGCTCGTCGTCATCGAACTCCGAGATGGCCTCGGCGGCCTGTGCCGTATCGAGCTGCGCGAACACCTGCGCGCGCAGGCGCGGATCGAGCTGCTCGATGATGTCGGCGATGTCGGCAGGATGCAGCTCGCCAAGCGTCTTGTGCGACACCGAGAGCTGGATGTTCTTAGTCGAGCGATCGAGCAGGTCCATGTAGGACCAAGCGATGATGTCCTCGCTGAGCGGCTTGCCCAGGTGCTTCATAAAGCCCTCGACGACGTGCTCGAGTGCGGGGCTGATCGCGCGCAGCAGACCGCGGGCACCGACCTCGGCACCCAACAGGCGCAGCTGGTTTTCGCCCGACATGGAAAACTTGATGTCGTTGACGCGCACGACCTTCATGCCCTGCGTGTCGACAATCTGCTTGTTGAGCACGTCGCGGGCAAGCAAGAGTTCGGTCGGCTGCAGGTACGAAAAACGGATTTCGGTGGCCGACGTCTTAAGGTGTACGCCCGTCTCGTCGATACGGTCGACCCATTTGCGCCAGCTGATCATAAACGGCGTCTTGCCGGGTCCCCGGAACGCGAGCGACGTCACGTGCGGAAAAACTTCGCCGGTAGCAATACCAAAATCGTTGACCACGCCGAGCTTTTCGCCGTCGACGTCCAAGACCGGCAATTTGAGCATCTCACTCAGATAATTCAATGGTGCTCCCCATCATTATTCCTCCGGACGCGGCCGCGCGTGCGGCGTCCGGGGGCTTCTGGATATGTATACGCATGCGCGGGCGGCACGCCGCTCGACGCTTACACCCCGTGCATGCGCAAAAAGCACCTGCATGGGGTCATCGACTGTATGGTCGAGGTTTGGATTTCACCTGTAACCTTTCTCTTGACCCTCATTAACCGCAGTAACTATAGCATCAGCATCGCCCTGCGGCATCGAATTTATGCGCTGCACATTGCAGGCATACCAAACGCTGACGCATCCGTGACATAGTCATTGGGGACGTTCTTAAATGACTACCCAATAACTACTCTGTGGTGTCGTTGTCCTCGGCAAGTTGGGGGAACACGGCGTCCTTGGGCATGGTGGCCTTCGTCAGCGAAGTGAGCTTTTTGCTCAGCGACGTGTCCGTCTTGACCAGGTCGCTGAGCGTCACGATCTTGTAGCCGTCGGCAATGAGGCCGTCGATAATCTGCGGCAGCGCCTCGAGCGTCTGCTCGGCGCATTCGTCTCTATCGGTGAGCAGCACGATATTGCCCGGCGTCACCGAATCGAGCACCGTCGAGACCTGCTCGTCGGCACCGTTGAGCAGCCAGTCGCCCGAGTCAATATTCCACGAGACCACGGCGGAGACCAGGTCCATCGCATCAATCCAGTTTTGCTCGTCAAAGGCAGCGTAGGGAGCACGCAGCAGCATCGTCTTCACGCCGGTCGCCGACTTAATCGCATCGGTGCCTTTCGCGATCTGCTCGCGTACCGCCTCACGGTCCTGGGCCTTGAGCGAATCGTCGCTGTAGCTGTTGGATCCGATCTCGCACCCGGCATCGACAATCGCCTTGGCCGTGGCAGGCGAGGCCTCGGCCGCATCGCCCGAAAGGAAGAACGTCGCGGTGACGCCCTTTTCCTTGAGCACCTGCAAGATCTGCTTGGTAGCGCCGCTCGGACCCTCGTCAAACGTCAGCGCCACGTACTTTTTGTTGCCCTTGGGCGCCACGCTGGCGCACGCAACAACGCAATCGGTGGCGGGCACAACCTCGCCGCGGTCTTGCGTCTTGCCCGACTGCTCACCAACCCACACCTCGGATCGGCCCTGGACACCCCATGTCTGCACATACTCGATAGCGCCCGTGCCCTCGACCTTGAGCTTGGGCTCGATAACCGTAGCCTGAATCTCGTGCTTCTCGTAGGTGTTACGGCCATCCTTGACCGTCACCTTCTCGCCGCCCTCAAGTTC
The DNA here is from genome assembly GCA_963589385.1 of Bacteroidaceae bacterium. GTDB lineage: Bacteria > Actinomycetota > Coriobacteriia > Coriobacteriales > Coriobacteriaceae > Collinsella. The sequence continues at coordinate 12,205 of CAVALS010000084.1, read as the reverse complement.
GCGGCTATCCCATTTACCCTGTTTCACGCGCTTGCCGTCGACCTTCACCGACAGCTTTTCGCCCCCATGGCGCTTGAGCACGCTGTCATCGACGGCCAGCAGATCGCCTGCGTCGTAGGTGTCAGTCAACTCCTGGTCGTCGATGAGATTCTGCAGCGTAGAGCCCACGCGCACCGCGGTCTTCTGGCCGTTGAGCTCCACGTCCACGCTGCGGTTGACGTAGCCCACGACGGCAGCGATAAACAGCACGAGCGCACAGCCCACGGCAATGAGCGCGTATGGCAAGCGAGACGAACGACGGGGCGTACGGCTGTTGCCGATGCGAGCGCTGCGGTCGCTAAAGCCGCGGCTATGGTTGAGATACATCGCGCCGGGCTTACGGTGACGCTTGCGCTGACCGCTGGGCAGCTGCCCCAGATCGCGGCGCGCCGTCGGACGCGCACCCGAACGCCCGTTTAAGTTGGATCCGTTTTGGCGCATGTGCCCTCCCCCATAAACACAGCAAGCCGGAGCAACAGGTCTCCGGCTTGCCTCCCATCATTTGGTACGTCGCTATTTTGTAGCTTTTGACGAGCCTCCGCTCGCCTTTTGGTATTCGTCCTTAAAGGCCTTGAACATGCCGCGCGTCTTGCCGAGCTGCTTGCCCAGTGCGCGACTGCCCTTGTCCACGGCAACCGATCCCTTGTCGTCGAGCACCTTGGCGCCCTTTTTGACCTTGTCGCCCACCACGACGCTGGCCTCGGCGGCCTTGGCAGCCGCACCGCCCGAATACCCGAGCGACTTGACCTCGTCCGAAACAATCATCGAGCCGTCCGCATAGCCGCACAGCATCGTCGGCGGCACCTGCGTGTCACCAACCAAAACACTCGAAGCAGCACCGGCGGTCACATAGAATGCCTGCACGATGCCCGAGCGTGGCTTGAACTCAACGTCCGAGCAATAGCCCACGACGTCGCCCGATTCCGTGCGCACGTCCATACCGACCCAGATGATGCAATCGTCCAGGTTGATGTCGAGACGCTTGGCCGCAGCGGCATCGTAGGTGCCCTTGACGTCGTCAACCGCGATGGCACCCTCGTAGACACCAATGGCGTCGAGCGCTACGAATCGGTCGGGACGCTCGATCATGCCCGCGATATCGGACTGGCGGACCATAAAGCCGACCACGCGCGTACCGCCCGGGGTAAAGACCGGAAAGTGAATCTTTCCGAGCTTTTTAGGGCTGCGCGGCGTGCCGTCCTTTTTGGTGCGCTTGTCCTCGGTAGGCTTGCGATAGATCTTGGCGCCGACAAAATCCCCGGCGCGCATTATGCCTCGGTCGAGGGCTCCGCAGCCTCGGTATCAGCCTCGACGGCGTTCTCGACCACGACGTCGGCGGCAGGCGTCACGTTGCCGCCCGAAATGGCGTCGTTGAGCTGCTCGCGCAGCTGGTCCATGCGCTCGCGGGCCAGGTCGACCTTGGCGCGCAGGTCGTCGGTCTTGGCGTCGACCATCGGGCCAAAGTCATTCACCGCAGCACGGGCCTCCTCGGCGCTGTGCTCGTAGGTGTCGCGCATATTGTCCCAGGCGTCATTGGCGATATCGGCAGCCATGGCGCGGGTCTCGGCGCCCGAGCGCGGGGCCAGAGCAACGCCGACAATAGCGCCGGCAGCGGCACCAAAAAGTGCGCCGGAGACAAAGCTGAAAGTCTTACCCATGATCATTCCTCTCCTGCGGGCACGTCGGTGCCCACCGTTTGAATGCTGTCCATTATACCCGCAGCGCATCACTTGCCGCTCCGCTCATCTGCGTACGGCAAAGGCGCAGGTACGTGATGGTGATAAACGCGTAGGCCTACTCTTGGGGCATAGCCGGCATGGCCACCGTGGCACCCGGGTCCTCGCCGGCGCCGTCCACGAGCGGCAGGCCGCCCTCATGCGCAGGTCCTGCCGGAACCGTCGCAGCACCGCCAAAGACGGCAGCGGAGGCCTCGTGGTTCTCGGCAACCGCGCCCTCGGTATCAATCGCCACCTGGGGCTCGTCGTCAAAGTTGGGGACACCCTGGGGCTCGGTGGGAACGGGCTCGGCGGTCGCATCGGCAACGGGCTCGGCGTCGGCCGGCACATCGCCCTCGTCAGCGCCCTCGTCCTCGGCAGCATCTTCGCCGTTCGCAGCGGCGACAGCCTCGTGAGGATCCTTGCCCTCGGCCTCGGCGCGCATGCCCAGCACCAGGTTGCGCAGGCCCGCGACCGTGCCCTCCACGTCGGGGGCAGGCTGGTCGGCGTGCAGGTACGCCCAGTCCATCATAAAGGTGGCCGAAGACAACGCGCCGATGGCCAGCGCGTCGTCGGGGCACGAAAGCTCAACCTCAAAGACGCGCTCGTCGTGCTCGCTTACGCGCGTGCGGCCGCACGAGATGCTGCCGGCAAGCCCGGTCTCGTTCATGAGCTCGACCGTCACGTGCTCCAGCAGGTGGCAGAGCTCGGTCTGACCCATGCAGTCCTGGAACTCGCGGCCGGAATCGCCCAGGCACAGGTGCTTGGCAATCGCCGGCACCAGGTAATACACGCGCGCCGTGGCCTCGATATCCTCCGAGGTCATGAGCGGCATGCCGGGGTTCACCAGCACATGCGCGCAGATCTTGTCCTCGCTGACGGTGACCTTAAGGATGTTGAACAGGCCTGCCATAACTCTCCCCTACTCTTCCTTGTCCTACTCGTCGCCGTCGTGCGGATTCGCAGAACCCGCACCCGACGTCGTCGGCTCGTCTACCGAAGACTCGGAATCCTTCTTATCGGTTTCGGCCGGAGCGATCACGCGAATGAGCGAGATGCGCTGGCCACGCATCGACTGCACCTTGAACTTGTACCCTGCAACCTCAAACACCTCTCCGATGTCGGGCACCGAGTCGCAAAGCTCCAAAATCCAGCCGGCGATGGTTTCATAATCATCGCTTTCCTCGAGCGGCCAACCAAGCTCAATCGCGTCATCGCACGAAAAACGCCCATCAACGAGCCACTCGCGGCGCGAAAGGCGCGTGAGATACTTGTTGTCGGGGTCGAACTCGTCCTCGATCTCGCCGACGATCTCCTCGACGATGTCCTCGATGGTGATAATGCCGGCCGTGCCGCCGTACTCGTCCACGACCACCACGATCTGGTCGTGAGAGGTCTGCATCTCGGACAGCAGCGGCAGGATGTCCTTGGTGTCGGGCACAAAGGTGGCGTCGCGCAAAAAACCGGCGATGGGCTGGTCGCCCTTGCCGTCGAGCGCGGGCTGAATCAGGTCCTTGATGTGCGCAATGCCGGCGACGTTGTCGGGATCCTCGTGATAGACGGGGATGCGGCTAAAGCCGGTCTGGCGCATGGTGGACAGCACGTCGGCGACCGTCTCGTCGTCCTCGCACATGGTGGTGTCCACGCGCGGCACCATGACCTCGCGGGCAACGGTGTCGCCCAGGTCGAAGATCTCGTGGATCATGCGCTTTTCCTCGTCGAGCAGGTCGTCCTGCTCCGAGACCATGTACTTGATCTCTTCTTCCGAGACGTTTTGGCGGTCGTCGGCGCTCTTGATGCGCAGGATGCGGGCCAGACCATCGGAGCAAGCGCCGGTCAGCCACACGAGCGGACGGGCGATCTTTTGGAACACGGAAAGCGGGCCCACGACCTGCTTGGACACGCCCTCGGCATTGGCCAGGCCGATGCGCTTGGGGACGAGCTCGCCGATCACGATGGATACGAAGGCGACCGCGACGGTGATGATGACCGGCGCCAGGCCGCGCGCGATGGCGGAGAGCGGCGCGATGCCAAAACTCATGAGCCACGTGGCGAGCGGGTCGGACAGACTCGTCGAGGCGACGGCGGACGAGGCGAAGCCCACGAGCGTGATGGCGACCTGGATGGTGGCGAGCAGCTGGTCGGAGTCGGCAGCCAGCTTAATGGCACGCTCGGCGCGCTTGTCGCCTTCCTCGGCCTCGTGCTCCAGCACGGCGCGCTTGGCCGTGGTGAGCGCCATCTCGGACATAGAGAAGTAGCCGTTGATGAGGGTCAAAACGAGGGTAGTGATAAGGGAGATGGTTATGTCCATCGGGAGTTTCTCGAACCTCCAAGATTCGGGACGTCAGGTCAAAACGTTGATGACGGATAGGGCAGTTGCACCCGGCGGGCGCCCGAACGGGCCCGCGGGCGCAGGCGCGATCGCTAGATTACGAAGAGGATCACCGCCATGAACTGGAAGATGCTGCCGGCGAGTACCCACAGGTGAAACACGCTGTGAAGATAGCGCACGTTTTTGGCGATATAGAACGGCACGCCCGCGGTGTAGCACACGCCGCCGATGGCGAGCAGGGCAAGTGCCACGGGGTTGAGCAGCGCCACAAGTTCGGGCAGCTTAAAGACAACGAGCCAGCCCATCAGCAGGTAGACCAGGCCGCTTACCCAGTGCGGTTGACGCTCGCGCATAAAACACTCGAGGGCGATGCCGATAATGGCGATGGCCCATACGGCAAAGAACAGCACAGCGCCGCCGTCGTTTGCGAGCGTGATGAGGCAAAACGGCGTATAGCTGCCGGCTATGAGCAGGTAGATGCAGCTGTGGTCGATGATGCGAAACACGCGCTTGGCGCGCGCGGGCTGAATCGCGTGGTAGAGCGTAGAAGCTAGGTATTCGAGGATAATGCTGACACCATAGACAATCGCCGCGGCCATGTGGGCCGGGCCTCCGCCGCGCAGGGCAGCGAATACGATCAGGAGCACCAGGCCCGCGATACCCAGCAGGCAGCCGACACCATGGGTGACGGAGTTCATGATCTCCTCGCCCACCGTGTAGTGTGGAACGGCCGCGGTCTTGGGTCGCGGCTTAGAACTGTCGCTCGAATCGGACATGCCGGTTACATCCTCCAACGTAAAGAGTTCTCAACACTATATCAAAGCGTCTAGGTACGTGCGAAATTTGCACCATACGTGACCCTTTGTTTACCCATTCTTTGCCTGTTGACGCATCAACGGCGAACGTCCATAATGCGCTTGCATTAAATGTTGATGTATTAACATCTTATAGGAAAGCTTCTTATGTCTCAAAACGCACGTTCCCATCGAAAGCTCAAGATAGCCGGCGTCGTTGCGCTGGTGCTCGTTGTCGCGCTGCTGGGGTTTGCCGGCAACTTTCTGTTTGACTTCGCGCTGAATCCCCGCGCGCCATACACCATGAAGATGATGCAGGACGGCAAGGACGCCGAAAAGGGCGAGCAGATGGATGCCGAGGAGGGCGAGGCGCGGGCGTGGTTTAAAGAGAACCGCGAGAGCAGCAGCCTCACCGCGGACGACGGGACCGAGCTTGCCGCCTGGTATTTTGCTGCGTCGGAGAGCACGCACGACTACGCCGTCTGCCTGCATGGATATACCAACGAGCCCATCGGTATGGCCCGATACGTCAAGCGATTCCACGACCGCGGCATGAACGTACTCGCACCCGCCGCCCGCGCCCACGAGCGCTCCGGCGGCAACTATATCGGCATGGGCTGGCCCGAACGCCTTGACATCGTCGCATGGATCGAGCGAATCGTTCAGGCTGACCCCGAGGCACGTATCCTGGTCTTTGGCGAGTCGATGGGTGCGGCAACCGCCATGAACGTCGCGGGGGAATCTCTGCCCGCAAACGTGAAATGCATTATCGAGGACTGCGGTTATACGAGTGTTTGGGACGAGTTTTCCCTGCAGCTCAAGGACGTGTTCGGCCTGCCCAGCTTTCCCTTGCTTGATGTAGCAAACTTGGTGTGCAACGTGCGCGCGGGCTACGACTTTCATAAGGCGAGCAGTGTGGAGCAACTCAAACACGCGACGGTTCCCATGCTGTTTATCCACGGCGACCAAGACACCTTTGTGCCGTACAGCATGCTCGACCAAAACTACGACGCATGCGCCAGCAAGGTCAAGCAAAAGCTCACTATCCATGGCGCCACCCACGCCAAGAGTGCGCAAGTTGACCCCGAGCTCTACTGGAATACGGTCGATGACTTCCTCGACAAGAATTTTTAGGCAAAAAGCAACGTCTGGGGTTTTGTTGCCAAAAATCGGTTTGCGGTCGGCGGTATTCGTTTTTTCACCGCACTTCCGAAAAGCCGCCCGCGAGCGTTGTGCTCGTGGGCGGCTTTTGCTCAACTTACGCTACAAAGGCGCTTATTTTGTCCAATAGTTAGACGCTACTTGACCTCGATGAGCTCGTACTCGCTCGTGCCCAGGCCGATCTTTTCGGCGTGCGCGATGCACGCGCGCCAGTCGGTGTCGGGATGCGTGATGCAGAAGGGGTCCTTGGCCTGCTCGCCCTCCAGATGCTCGTGGTTATGCTCCATCTTGGCGGCGCTGTCGGTAAGCTCGGTGTTGGGCAGCGGCTCGGATGCCATGACGGCATCGGCGCAGGCCTGGTCGATGGCGACCGGATCGAAGCTCGCGAACATGCCGATGTCGTTGACGATAGGCGTGTCGTTTTCGGGATGGCAATCGCAGTTGGGGCTGATATCCATGGCAAGCGAGATATGGAAGCTCGGGCGGCCGTCGACGACGGCCTTGGTGTACTCGGCAATCTTGCAGTTGAGCACGTCGGCCGCGGCGTCATAGCCGGGCTTGATGCAATCCTGGTTGCATGCCGCAATGCAGCGTCCGCAGCCCACGCAGCGATCGTGGTCGATGGTGGCCACGTGCACCGTGCGAGTAGCGCCGCTGGCAAGCTCGCGCTCGCGGGTGTCGTTGAACGAGACAGCGTCGTGCGCGCAGATCTTTTCGCAGGCACGGCAGCCAACGCAGTGCTCGGTCGAGACGTTCGGCTTGCCGGCGGCATGCTGCTCCATCTTGCCGGCACGGCTGCCGCCTCCCATGCCCAGGTTCTTCATGGCGCCGCCAAAACCGGCCTGCTCATGACCCTTAAAGTGGGTGAGGCTGATCACGATATCGGCATCCATGAGCGCCTGACCGATCTTGGCCTCGTGCACGTACTCGCCGCCCTCGACCGGAACGAGTGCCTCGTCGGTGCCCTTGAGGCCGTCGGCAATGATGATCTGGCAACCCGTAGCATACGGGGTAAAGCCGTTCTGGTAGGCGGTATCGATGTGCTCGAGCGCGTTTTTGCGGCTACCGACATAGAGCGTATTGCAGTCGGTGAGGAAGGGCTTGCCGCCCAGCTCCTTCACGACATCCGCGACGGCGCGGGCGTAGTTGGGGCGCAAAAAGCTCAGGTTGCCCAACTCGCCAAAGTGAATCTTGATGGCGACGAACTTGTTCTCAAAGTCGATCTGCTCGATACCGGCGTGACGGATGAGGCGCTTGAGCTTGTCAAGCTGGCTCTCGCGAGCATGCGTGCGCAGGTTGGTGAAGTACACCTTAGCGGGTGCTGCGGGTGCAGTTGCGGTCATAGATATATCCCCTCTGTCTATATGGCGTTACAGACATAGAGGATGGTACCAGTTAAAGCAGAGTTAAAGTCAAGTACGGCACCTAGTCATTGGGGACAGACTTAAATGACTGAAACCACTCATTGGGGACGGACTTAAATGAGTGCCTCGCCACCTGGCAGCTAGGGACGCGCCGTCACGTTTGTGGCGGCGCGCCTTGGTTTGGTGGCGCGTTCTGGCGTGGCCACAATCTGGTTTGATGGCGTGCCCTGGCGTGACGGAGCGTCCTGGCGCGGACCGCTAGCCCTTTCGCGCGACCAGATGCGCGCGGAATCCCTTCTGTGCCTCGAGCTTGAGCGGGGTGAGCCCGGATTCCTCGACGAGCGCGCGTAGCTCGGACAGCTTGAGGATGCGCACGTCGCCATGGCCCAAGAGGCGTGCCAGCGGTAGCTCGATGTTGTTCATGAGCCAGACCGCGACATCGTTCGAGGTGTAGTCGCGAAGGACCAGTCGCCCGCCGGGCCGAAGGACGCGTGCCACCTCGGCGAAAAACCTCTCCGGATGCGGGTAGTGATGGAAGCTGTTAGAGCAGAGCACGGCGTCGAAGCTCCGGGGCTCGAAGGGCAGTGCCTCCGCGTCTCCGACGACAAAGCTGACGTTATCGAGCTGCTTTGCCCGGGCGACGTCGATCATCCCGGGTGTGAGATCGAGTCCAGTCAAGTGCTTGCTGGGGTACCGGGCGTGGAGCAGTTCTAGGACAGCTCCGGTTCCACAGCCCACGTCGAGCGCGTCCTCGAACGGTTCGAGCTCAAGCTCCTCGAGCATTTGCGGATAGTCGTCCTTGCACATCTCGTAAATGCCGGCATGGCCGGATTCGTAGACCTTTGCCGCCTCGGTGAACTCCTTGATGGAGAGCTGCTTGAGCTCCTCTGCCGATCTTGCCATGGGTCTCCTTCTGTTCGGGGAAGTCTGACGTTGCGCGCGTTTGCCCACGTCAGGTCTGGCGGGCAAATAACGCGGGGGCACCCTTCCTTCGGTTCGTGCCCCGCGTGCGGGCGGTTCTCTATTCCTGGACCTTCAGCGCCTCGGAGAGGCTCACGCGCTTGATGGAGCGCGTGTGCAGCAGCGCCACGACCAGGTAGGTCGCAAAGCCAATGCCGGCGCATGCAACCATGGACCAAGCGGGCACGTAGATCTCGATATTGCCGTTGTAGGCGAGCAGCATCGAGCGGAAGATGGCCGTGAGTGAGCCAATAATGACCGGCAGGCTCAGCACGAGCGACGCCACCACGCACAGTGTGATCGAGCGGATGTATAGATGCGAGATCTCGCCATCGCGATAGCCAAAGACCTTCATGTAGCTGATCGAACGGGCGCTGTGGTCGATCACAGCCTTGGTCAGCAGGTACATAAACAGCAGGAAGATGAACACCGCAAGCCCAACCATCATGCCAATCATTTTGCTCATCATGCCGATGAACTGGTCGCCCACGGCGCGCATGTCGTCGGGCGTGGTGTCACCGGCAAAGTAACGAGCATCGAGGTCGAGCTTCTCGTCGCTCACATAGCCGTTAAAGTAGGCGGCGTCGTTGTCGAACAGCTCGTTAAAGTCGTCGATACTCATATAGATATTCATGTCCGACTTGGAGCCCCAGGCACAGTCCTTGCCCGTGTACTCAAGGGAATAATGCTCGCCCTCGTACTTGTCGCCGAGCGTGACCTTCTGACCCTCGCTCCAGCCAAACTTGTCGAGCAGACCGCCGCCAAAGACGACGCGCCCATCGCCAACGTGGAGGTCTTTCCAATAGCGCGAATCGGGCGAGATACCGTAGACGGAAATCGTCTCCTCGCCATTACCATCGCCGCGGTCGTATTGCAGCTGGTAAACGGCGTATTTCTCGGCCTGCGCAATCTTGTCTGCACCGTTATCGGTCGTGTTAACCGGGTGAATGTCGTCGTTGTCAGTGTCGATCTTAGAGGCCTTGTCGATCAGGTCGATAGCCTCGTCGCGGTCGCAGCCGAGGGCATCGGCAAGGTCATCGAGGCGCGCATAAAGTGCATCCTTCTTGTCCTGGACGTTTGCAAGCGCACCCTGCGCCGCAGTCAGGCTCTCGGCAGACGGAGATGCGGTCGCGGCATCGGCTGCCGCCTGCGCCGCATCGGCCGCGTCGTCGAGATCGTCATCGGCATCTTGGGCGGCGGTGAGGAGTGCGCCGTCAACCGACTGCAAGCGCTCGAGTGCCGACCACTGCTCGCGCTCCTCGGCAGTACCCTCGAGCTCCAGCGGCGCCTTGAGCGTGTACTGGTGCTCGGCGACCAGGCTTGTCTCGAGGTTGTCCGCGTAGTGCGTCATCGTGGGCAGAATCGCCAGGCCAAAGAGCAGCAGCAGCGAGGCAAACGCAATGCCCACGAAGAGCGTGGCGAAGTTGCCCAGGTTGCGCAGGAAGATACGCAGGCGGAAGCGGGAAACAAAACCCATGCGCTCCGACAGCTGCAAGCCGCGCTTGGTGCCCGATTTGCCGCTCGCCTCGTGACGAAGGAACTGCAACGGCGTCTTGCCCATTTTGCGAAGCAGGCCCACCAGCGTGATGAGGATGAGCGCGGCGGCGGGAACCACGGCGCACTTCACAAAGATCTCCCAGCTCCAGTACACCTGGAAGGGCGGCAGGCTGTACGAACCGTAATAGAGGCTACGCATGGGCTCGGTAAAGAACACAACGCCGAGCGCAGTGCCCAAAAGCGCCGCGACCACGCCCACGATGGCGGGAAGCGCAAGGTAGTGCAGCACGATCTCGCGTCGACGATAGCCGCTGGCGAGCAGCGTGCCGATGATGGCGCTCTCCTCCTCGATGGTGGCGTCGGTAAGGACCACAAAGACAAACGCCATGATCACGATGATGATGTCGAGCAGCGTCATCCACATCATGGAGTCGCCGTCTACGTCGTCGCGCGCGTAGCCAATGCCCTGGTTGGAATCGGCGTCGATGAGGTCATCCACGCGCGCATCGGCATCGGTCAGTGCCTCGACCATATCCTGCTCCGCATCGATGCGATCCGCGGTGGGGAGGTCGCGATCGGTAAAGGTGAAGGAGTAGGTGTAGGCGGGTGCGCCGCCGGCATCTTCGAGCGCGGCAAAGCCGCTATCGGTGACCTCGGCCACGCCGTACGTGATGGTGTTCACCGTAAAGTCCGAATTGTTGAGGAACAGCGCCTGACTATCGGGCTGGGTCATGATGCCGCAGATGGTATAGGTGCGGCCCTCGAGCTCGACTTTATCGCCCACGGACAGGTCGTTATTGGTGGCAAAGACACGGTCGATGGCCACCTCGTCATCCGCCTTGGGTTCCTTGCCCTCACAGTAGGACGCGATATCGACCTTGTTGCGGTGCGCATAGGTGCGCAGCGTGCGCTTGGTGCCATCGTCGCCAGCGGCCTTTTTGATGATGGCGTCGATGGAGAAATTCTTGTAGAGCGTGACGCCGCCGACGTCGCCGGCTGCATCCTCGGCGGCCTTGAGTTGATCGTCGGTGGCCTCGAAGGAGGTGGTCACGCGGCCGTCCTCAATCGTGTACGCATCGCGCATGTCGTCGATAAGGCAGCCGATGGAATGCGCTGCGAGCAAAAAGCCCGAGGTGAGAGCGATGCTTCCGCACATAAGCAAAAAGATGCCCAGGTACTTGCCGATATTGCGGCGCAGCTCGCGCGGGAGACGTTTTGCGAGAGGTGTCATAGCGCCGCCTACCAATCGAGCTCGGCGGCCGCAACGGGCGACTCGTTGAGCTCATCCTCGACGATGTGCCCGTCGCGCAGGCGCAGCACGCGATTGGCCATGCGCGCGATGGCGGCATTGTGGGTGACAATGATGATGGTGCAGCCGTAGGTGCGGTTGACATCCTCCATGAGCTGCAAGATTTCCTTGGACGTCTTATAGTCAAGCGCGCCCGTGGGCTCGTCGCACAGCAGCAGGCCCGGGTTTTTGACGAGTGCGCGGCCGATGGCACAGCGCTGCTGCTGGCCGCCCGAGACCTGGCGCGGGAACTTGTTGCGGTGCTCGTAAAGGCCCAGCGAACGCAGCAGGTCGTCGACATTGAGCGGGTTTTTGGACAGGTGCGCCGTGACCTCGATGTTCTCCTTGATGGTGAGGTCGGGCACCAGGTTGTAGAACTGGAAGACGAAGCCCAGCTCACGGCGGCGATACTCGCCCAGGTCGGCAGGCTTGAGCACCGTGAGGTCGCAGCTGTCCACCATGATGGAGCCGCCGTCAGCATCCTCCAGGCCGCCGATCAGGTTGAGAAAGGTCGACTTGCCCGAGCCCGAGGGCCCCAGCATGACGCAGATCTCGCCGCGGTTGATGGACGCGTCGATGCCATCGAGTACCGTCAGGCGCGCATCACCGTCGCCGTAGTGCTTTTTGAGATCCTTAACCTGGACGTAGGCTTCCTGCGTTGCCATGGTATCCCCCATTGTTAGCCTCGTACTACTTTATGAACGTAATAGTAAACCTTGGCGAACTATTTTGGGGCGAGGCCTAGGATTTATTTCAGACTAGGAGCGGGATTTGGCGCGTGCGAGGGCGAGGCCCACGGCGGCGATGGCCATGGCAAAGAGCGCCGTGACGCCTAGGTCGCAGGCGATGTCGCCCAGCACGGCAGACGTCAAATCCGAGGCAAGCGCCTTGCTGATCGCGTCGTTCACCCAATATGTCGGCACAAAGTGCGCCACCGTCTGCACGGCCGAGCCCATCAGCGACAGCGGCATCCAGGCACCGCCCAAAAACGTCATGAGCATGCCGAGTAAGTTGCCCACGCCGTTGAGCAGCTCCTCGCGCGCGCCCAAGCTCGA
>CAVALS010000083.1:0-27910 GCA_963589385.1 Bacteroidaceae bacterium | reverse complement strand
TCCCGGCGGCCTGCCGATCAGGACGCCGGGGTATCGAATCCCGCATTCATCCGTACACACACGGACGAATTCGGAAAGCAACCGTGGTATTCCTACAGGAATCGAATCCGTGAGGTCGTTGTCCTGGATACCTGGGATCCAGAGAGCGGTAGATACCTGTTCGACGGTCTGACCCAATCGACCTATCGAAACTCGATACATCGGATTGCACGACCCTGGAGGGCATGTTCAGGGGATGCTCAAGCGTCACGGAGCTTTTTGATCTCGACCGTCTTGACACCTCGAACGTCGAGAACACGTCCTACATGTTCCTCAACTGCCTGACGCTCAAGGCCGTCAGCATCTTGGGATGGGAGGCGTCCGGAATCACAGACGTCGACCAGATGCTCAGTGGCTGCTCTACCTACATCCTCGCAACCGAGGAGCAGCGCGAGTTCCTGAACAAAATCACCGGCTCCACGCAGCACGGAATCTGGATCCGTAACCTTTCGTAGCCCAGATCAAAATACCGGTTGTTTCCAGAAATCCTCTAGGAGGCGTCTAGATAGAGGATTTCTGGAAATGCAAATAACAATAATTTAGATTCCGAGCGTATCGACCGGAGCAACAACGATGCCTTCGCTAGTTACGTGAGCCGGCATACCAAACCCGATGACGATGAGTTTCGCCGCAGGCGGCCTCTCCCCGCGATCGACCAGCTTTCGCTCAAGTCGAAGCAGATTTTCCACTGCCTCTGGGACTTGGGGGCTCCCGAGCTTAACCTCAACGGCAACCCACGAGCCGTCACGACGATGGACAATCGCGTCGACCTCTAGGTCGTCAGCGTCGTGGTAGTGAGATACGGTCGCATCGCTGGCCGCCGCGTAAACCTTGAGATCGTGCAGCACAAGGGATTCGAAGAGCAAGCCAAGGGTCTTCGGATCGGATGACAACGACTCCGGATCCGCACCGATGAGGGCGACGGCGAGCGATGAGTCCGCAAGGTGCCGCTTCGCGCCCTGCCGCAACTTCACCGGCGACCTGAGAGCCGGATGCCACGCGGGGACATCGTCGACGATATTGATACGGCGCAGCGCGTCCATGTAGCCGGTAATCGTATTCTTTGAGACGTCAACACCCAAATCCCTTTCGATGGACCTCATGCCGGCAAGAGTCGATTCATTGCGTGCAAGCGACGAGAGCAAGGCCCTTACCTTAACCGGGTCGCGTTTCACTCCATCCGCCCTCGAAACGTCAGACTCGCAAACACCGTCAATATAGGCGGCGGCTATCCGCATTGCGTCGGCAGTTGTCTTACCGACCGCTTGGGGCCAACCGCCGCGGCAGAGCAAATCCGCGATACCGGCGATACCGGCGATGGATCCGAGTGACGCCGCAACGGAATCGCCATCGAGCAGCGCACCAAGCGAGACCGTTCCCGACGAAATACCGAGCTCGAAAAGCGTCATGGTATCCATCCGCAAACGGGCGATTCGACCCACACCGCTGTGCATCGGCTGGTTCTCGGCTCGCGGCGTCGCAGATCCGGTGAGAATGAACTGTCCTGGCTCCCCTCCCCTGACATCGCATTCGAATCGCACGGCATCCCATAGCTTCGGTTCTTCCTGCCATTCGTCGACAAGCCTCGGGGTCGGTCCGACAATTGCTTGGGCCGGATCGAGACGAGCGAGCTGGAGGGCCGCAAAACCGCCAGATGGATCGGAGAGAGATAACGATGACTCGGCAAATCTCTGAGCTGTCGTTGTCTTTCCACACCATTTCGGCCCCTGAATGAGCACTGCACCAAAAATGCCAAGGTCGCGCTCGACTAAGCAGTCAACACAACGTCTTATATACCTATCCATCGGCTTTCCCTCCAATCATTCATTTGAAATTATAGCGTCTATCTGCGTCGTTGGGACAAATAACGATTACTTATTGGGACGATTGACGGTAATTTATTGGGACGATTGACGATAGCTCGTTGGGACGATTTCCATTTTCTTAAGGCACTAATCAACGAGATCCACTGTGAACTATGAGACGGATAAATTTAGCTGACGCCTCTCATGAGTTCAGCAATGCTGATTTGAAATTTAAATTCGCAACCTACCTTATGATTCATCGAGATGGTAGAAGCTTTGAAGATATTTTTGAAATGCGTCGCGATCGTGATGCATTTGCCGTTGCAGAAAGCTATACGGCAACTCTAGATCAAGCTGGGGCATATTATGCGGTTTCTTGTTTCGAAATCGACCGGCTGGCAATAGTTCGTCGAGAAGAAAGAGCGCAGGATGTCCTATTCTATCGATACCCTGTTCAGAAGCTTTATCAGCTCTTCATTGAGACTATGAACATTTCAGGCTTCGAATCAGTGGCGAACACCCCGACAAAAATAGCCGTTAGGAGTGTCAAATGAACAAGAATGCCACTGCGCAGTTGCACGTCTATTCCGCCTTTTTCGTTCTCGCGGGATTTGTTTTAAATCGGGGAGTTTTTCTACTTTTCCTTGCGGAGAAAGGAATGTCTGTCACGGAAATCGCGCTTTATCAAGCTCTGTTTAACATTGCAACGGTCGTCCTCGAGCTGCCAACAGGGCTGGTAGGCGATTTCTTTGGAAAGAAGTTCTCGATTCAAGTGGGCGCGCTGCTGCTTTTCTTCCATACGGCTGGCATGCTGCTGCTCTCAGGCCCCTTTCTCGTCGCGCTTTCCCTTGTTGAGGCACTCGCCTACTCCCTCCAATCGGGATCCGAACAAGCGCTTTTATATGAAATTGCCCGGAATGCCGGTCAAGGAGAGCGCTTCCTCACCATCAACGCTCGGCTGCTTGCCGCGCAATCAATCGCTACGGGAATGGCAATTGTGCTCGGATCTTTCATTGCCCAAGTATCTTGGAGCGCCCTCTACGTATGTGTCTCCATTTTCTATCTCCTGCAGCTTTTCCTTCTGTATCCCATTGAGAGGACGGAAGCGACCCGTTCTGAAAGCTCTGAAAAGGGAAGGTCTGACGCAGCCAAGATGTTCAGACGCGAAACCTGGCGTGTTGGAGAATCCGCTTTTGCGGTATTGCTTCTTCTAATCGGCACAAGCATGCTCGATGGATTCTATGGGAGTTATTACAACTTGAATCAGCTGGTATTCGACGCATTTGATGCTCCCGTCTCCATAATAGGAATCTTTTTCGGTGCATCCTATGCAGTAAATGCGACGGCCTACATTGCAGCAGATTTCTTCTCGTCGCGTTTCGGGAAAAGAAATACCATGCTCGGCTCGATGCTAATCGAGGCTGGCCTTTTCATGATTCTTCCGTGGTTCGCTTCAAATCCGCTGTGTTTGTTTGGCCTTAGCATGGTGCTTTGTTTTCTCCCAGAAGTGGTGTACATCACTTCGGAAAACTTAATCCAAGACGCGATAGCGGACGATCTCCGCGCGACGATCCTTTCCGTCGCGTCTCTGGTAAGGGCTCTCTTTTCCACAATGTTTTTCTCCATATTTGGACATGTGTTGGGGTTATATCCCATTCAGATAGCGCTCGGTATTATCGGTGCAATCTCGATAGCAATTACCGCCGTTGTTTCATTGAAAATGGTAGGAATACAGGTCTCCAAGAATTGATATATCGATTGACGAGCTAGCGCGATCGATACATCTATTTATATATCTATCCATCTGTATGACTCCCATGTCAGCCTATAACAAGCATTCCATCAGCACTATGGTGACGATTGACGGTAATCTGTGGTGACGTTTTCTATTTTCATAGCAGCGTGATCGGCGAGATGAACTATGAGACGGATAAATTTAGCTGACGCCTCTCATGAGTTCAGCAATGCTGATTTGAAATCCGTCGGCAATCTTCTTGAGATTTGAGAGGCTGACATTACGCCGCCCGACTTCAATGCTCGCGTAGTAGGAACGATCCATTTCAATCAAATTGGCGAACTGCTCCTGGCTGCACCCGAGTCCAGCGCGAAGCTCTTTGCATCTCATGCCGAATGATTTCTGAAGCGTCTTCGTATCCATGACAAAAAGAGTCATGGATTGTTGTATTTATGCCAACGGACTATATACAACAATCCCAGTTAAGGCGCATAATCATCTCTATTGGAAAGCACTCTGATGCCCAGTCGGATAGGGCACGGAAAAGGAATGGAACAGCACAATGACTCAGGGAAAGCATTTCGCTGCCGGTGGCGATCACTTCGCCGCACTGCCAAACAAAAAGATTCACACTCCGAAGGGGATCGCGCGTCTGACCGTCACCGCGGCGACCATGGCCGCCATGACCGGATCGAGCCTCATCTCACCGTTCACGGCATTCGCCCAGACCGGTGACGGGGGCACGCAGCACCCCGCCGTGATGTCGCCGATCGCCGCCCACGCCGGCGCGGCATCCGGTACCGGCGCGAAATCCGTCGCACAGACCATCGCGGACCTGCAGAAGGCAGTCGACGAGGCGAAGGCGAAGGAGGACGCCGCCAAGGCATCCTACGATGAGGCCGCCGGCCCCTACAACGAGGCGGCTTCCGCCCGCGACCAGGCCAAGGCATCCTACGATTCGGCAGTCAGCGCCGGCACGGCAGCCGACCGAGCGGCAATGGACGAGTACGCCCGTCAGGTCGCGGAGGGCAAGGACGCCGCCGATGCCGCCGGCAAGGACCTCGAGCAGGCGAAGGCAGGTCTCGCAGACGCCAAGGCCGATGCGTCCGAGAAGGACGAAGCGTACCAGTCCGCCCTCAAGGCGGCCCAGGATGCCAAGGATGCCCTCGATAAGGCCAAGGCCGATGCCGTAAGCGCCACCCCGGAGGCAATCAGTGCCGCCGAGCAGGCCGTGCGCGACGCCCAGGCTGCCGTGGACAGGGCACAGGCCAATCTCGCCAACGCCAACGCGACGCTTGCCGATGCCCAGTCCAAGCTGGTTGCGGCCCAGTCTGCAAAGGATTCCGCCGATTCTGTCCTCGCTGCAGCCAGGCAGAACAAGGACGCGGCGGATGCGAAGGCCGCAGCAGCCAGCGCCGCCTATGAACAGGCGAAAGCCGACCTCGCCGCAGCGGAGGCAGGCGCCAGCGGTCCGGAGTACGATGCGGCAAAACAGAAGGTCGCGGACGCGGAGGCAGCCCTCGCTGCCGCACAAGCGGCACAGTCCCAGTGCGAGTCCGAGCTCGAGCAGGTACAGTCCGCTGCGGCAACGGCACAGGCCGACCTGAATGATGCCCAGGCGTCCCTCTCCGTAAAGCAGCAGGCCGCGGCCGATGCCGAATCCGGCGTGAACGCCGCCCAGTCCGCACTCGATGCCGCGAACGCCGGCCTCGATGCGGCCAAGCAGGCGAATGCCGACGCCGTCGCCAAGCTGGATGCCGCGAAGCAGGCTGTCAAGGACGCCGAGTCCGCCAAGGCAGCCGCCGACGTAGAGCTCGCGAACGCCAAGGCCGCAAAGGATACCGCAGACGCCGCCGTGACCGCCGCGCAGCAGAAGGTCGACGAGGCCCAGGCGAAACTCGATTCCGCCGACGCGCAGCTCAAACAGGGAGCCATCGGCTTCTTCCGTGCCATGGGTGCCGATTCAGCCATCGAGATCATCCAGAACTGCACACACAAGGACTACACCGAGGTCGGAAACAGCCTCGATGCGACCAGTCTCGACAACATGCTCGCGGCAATCCCGTACATGAAGTCCATCAACGAGTATCGCAAGTCCGTCGGTCTCTCTGAGCTCCAGGTCACGTACAAGCTCATTGCGGCGGCGATAGCCAACGCAAACTATTCCGATGTCAAGTTTGGACATTCCATGCAGTTCGATACGACCGAAAACCTCGCATGGAATTATGGAACCGATCCGAAACCGCAGTGGGTGGACCAAGAAAAGGCTTTCTTCGATCAGGCGGTTCAGGAGCTCTATGGCGTCACCGGTCTAACCGGTAAGGATGCCGTAGACTTCTACAAGACGCATAGCGGGATTGAATCCTATGTCAACCAGCACTTCAAGGTTGCCGGATATCCCGCAACCGTCGGTCACTACCTGCATGTCATCAGCCCCGAAATCGGCTATATGGGCATGGCAGTCTGCAGCAAGGGAACCTTGAACGGCTGGCAGACCGACAGCCTCGATACCGCAAACCTTGGTTGGGCAGGTTCAGGCTGGAACATGAACCCCATCTCCGTCGACGAGTACGAGCAGAATCTGACCTCCTATATCAACGGCCTTAAGAACGCCAAGAGCGCACTCGACGCAGCCAAGGCCGACCTCGCATCCAAGCAGCAGGCAGCCGCCGGCGCCGCCGCAACCGTCCAACAGAAGCAGGTCGCGGTGGATTCCGCGCAGGACGATGTCGATGCCGCGAAGCAAGGTGTCGACGAGGCGCAGGAGACCGTAAACGCGACAGGGCTCAATATCGCCGCCAAGCAGCAGGGCGTCACGGATGCCCAGGCCGAGCTGAATGCGGCGAAATCGAACCTCGATGCCGCCAACGCGGCAGTCGATACGGCAAAGTCGACCGTCCAGCAGAAGCAGGTCGCCTTTGATGCCGCCAACGCAGCCGTAACGGCCGCACAGATCAAGCTGGACTCCGCCAAGGCGGACACCGCATCCAAGCAGCAGGGCGTGGACGATGCGAACGCCGACCTCGCGAAGTTCTTCCAGGACGTCGCCGACGCCAAGAAGGCGCTCGATACCGCAAAGAGCGTCCATGACGCGGCGGCAGCCGAGCAGGCCGAGAAGTCGACCGTCCTCGCCGACGCCAAGCAAAAGGCGGACGGCACCGCAAGCGCCCTCGCGGATGCCCAGCGTGCCGTCGATGCCGCAAAGGCCGACACCGGCGTTGCCGCCGACAAGCTTACCGGCTCCCAGACCGATCTTGTGGGCGCACAGTCGAACCTCGACATCCTCACCGGCCTTGCCGCGAAGCTCGCAGAGGCACAGCAGCGCGAGCAGGATGCAGTAAAGGCCGTCAATGACACCAAGGCCGCCCTCGATGCCGTGAAGGCGGATGCCATCGCCGCCGAGTCCCTGGTCTCCGCCGCCGAGCAGGCGAAGGCGCAGGCAGACGCCAAGCTGTCGAAGCTGAACTCCATCGATGCCGGCGCGGCGGTCGCTTCCGGCCATGATGTGAACGCGGATGACGCCCTCAACGCGCTTTTCGCCGCCGCCGGCGAGGCACGTGCCAAGGTCGCGCCCGCCAAGGCCATCCTGGACGAGAAGCAGGCCGCGGTGGACGGGCTCCAGTCCGGCTATGATGCGGCACTCGCCGCCTACGAGTTGGCGAAGTCCGACCGCATCGCAGCGGAGCAGAAGCTTTCCGATGAGATCGCACGACAGGAGGCAGATGAGGTCGCAAAGCAGCAGGCGGCATACACCCCGAAGCACCTCGCCGGCACGGATACCGCCCAGCCCGGCAGCCTCGCCCAGACCGGCGACCGCGCGGGACTCATCGGCGAGACGTTCGTCATCGGCGGTACCGTCCTCGTGGCAGCCGGCGTCTTCCTCGATCAAAAGAAGCGCCGCGAGCAGATGTAGTGCAAATCGCATAACGACTCGGAAAGGGGAATCCCGCAAAAGGGATTCCCCTTTTTCGTCTCGCCAGCCACGGTTCGTTGAGGCAGCTTCAGCTTAAGGGCCACAGATTAAACCGATCTATAACTGTGACCATATGACTGTGCGCACATATTAGCATGGTCATATGGTCACCTATTTACAGCTGCGATTATGCTGCAATAACTCAACCGTTAGTGCTTATTAAACAGCCAATCGAAGCCAGGCTTGCCCAGTGTTTGGCGCATCTGCCCCACCTGAATCTCCGTCTCCACACCATCCTTGCCGAAGACGGCGCTCATGTTCTCAGCGGTCGGGATGACCGTTTTCACTTCGCCCGTGGTGAGGTCGAAACGTTGGTTGCTGACCTGGTCCTCAAGATGGATCTGATCATCGGATCCAAAGACACTCTGGAGCATGGCTGCCTCCTTGCAAGAAACTGTCGCCCCAAGATAACAGACGGGCGGATCCGGCGCAGCATATAACGCTCGGTAATACATGACCATGTTAATGTAGTCATATGTTCACGTATTGCAAGCTGGGACCTCATGTATTAGAGCTCGAGCCGTGGCCGTCAGGACGTCCGGCGGGGAAATCATCGGGGTCGATGCGTGGGGCACGGCGAAGGTTCTTACCGGAGCCTATGGTCCCGGCTCTCCCGGTCGTATTCCTACGATATCGCCCCTAAATCACCAATGTGTCAGATAAAGAATGATGCAATGGCTATGATCAAGCATACGGCGGATGCGGCGACTGCGCCTTTTTTCCTCTCCTTTAGTCCGACGAATAGGGTTGCCGTAAAGTAAAGGGCGGAAATGCAGTCTATGGCAAGCAAAACGAGTTCCTTGGGCGGTTTCAGCAAAAGGTCGCTAGCAAAGAGTAATGCAAGCAGGGCAAAGCCGATTGTGGTCAAGTATCTCGATTGATTTTGCGACAGCATGGCAACTTCCTTTTAGAACATGTAAGTGAAAAGTCGGTACGATGTCATTGCGGTTGCAAACAAGCCGCTGCCAGGACCGGTTGTCACGAGACCGGCGATAACGCATTTTCTCGGTTTCCAGCTCATGACAGACCCCTCTCTCATAGTGAAACGCATACATTATGAGATATGCACATTATCTCGCTAATTAATTTCAATATCCATCATCTAACACTAAAGAGTACTGCCTCACTGGTTCAGCGACGATGCGTTTTTACCCTTGCGTTCCCACTCGCCGCGTCGGCGGTCGGAAGGGTCTCCGTCTCGCAATCAGCGACCTTGTAACCGTATCTGATGACTGTAGGTTAAACCAACCAACATCCATGAGCACGTTAATGTAGTACCATACTAATTACTTAACATGCTCACGTATTTCTACCTGTGTCTTAGAATTACTTAATGTAGTCACATGTTAATGTGCTAATATATGACTACGCTATTCAGAAAGGGGAGAACATGGCGACGAACATCCTGCTAGTCAACCAGAAGGGCGGCGTCGGCAAGACGACGTTCGCCGACGAGATCGCCTGGGGTCTCGAGCGCCGCGGCCACAAGGTCGGTTTCGGCAACCTGGACCCGCAGGGCGGTGCGAACCACGAGAAAAACCTGCTCGACGACGAGGACGCCGTGAACGTCATCGACACACCGGGCTTTTTGAGCGACGACACCGCCGAGTACGCCAAGAATGCGGATATCGCGATTATCCCGGTGCAGCCCGGAACGCTGGGCCTGAAGCCCATGAAGCGAACGATCAAGGTCATCACCGAGGCCAATCCCGACTTGTCGTTCGCAATCATCATCAACAACTTCGCCGGCAACCAGACCGTGGACAGACAGTTCCTCGAACTGCTCGAGGCCGACGACCTTCCCGTGCTGGGCACCGTACCGACCGCGGCGGCCTTCAAGCAGGGCGCGGCGCTGGGAAAGCCCGTGTATGAAATCGCCAAGAACGGCAAGGCCGCCCAGGCGATTGAAAACATCCTGAACGAACTGGAAGAGGTGCTGTAAATGGCAAAGTTCAAAAAGGCGACCTCCTACTTCGATGTCGCCGCGGAGAAGGCCGAGGAGAGGCAGCAGAAAATCGTTGAAAGCGCATCTGAGCCCCAGAAATCGGCTCCACAGGTACGGAAAGCCGGGCGCCCGAAAAAGGGCCTTGAAGGGGCATCTGAGAGGCTTGTACAGTTGTCTGTCTACGTTCCCGAGAGCTACCGCAAGCGATTGAAGCAGGTCGCCCTTGAGGAAGACAAGTCTGTTTCCGATATCGCTCGGGAGCTTTTCGATCGCTATTTGGCCGAAAAAGAGATCTAGTTGAGTTAACGGGTACCGAAGGGTGCCCGTTTTCTTTTACCTTGGCCACTGAGAGCCGATTTAAGACCCAGTTTTATCTATCAATGAGAAAACGGTCGGACCTCACCGATAGGACGTCTTATTTTCGATTCTGCGGCTCCCTGCCGATAATTGAAGTGAGGTCAACCAAATGTCGGTATCCAGATCAACCGGAAAAACGGATTCGGTAGGTCATTGCCGAAGTGCAGGTGTTTACAGCCAAGAGGTTTAGTCCGCCCGGGGAGCGAAGCGACGCCGGCGCTGAGGGTTGGCAAGGGCGTAGTGATTTCAGTCAGGGATTGCTCTCCTTTCCGGTGAAAAGCGAGCGTCCGATTTGCCTATAACGTTTCGCTGGTCGCTAAGACCAATAGGGCCGTACCGGATTTATTTCCGGGAAAGTACGTTGCGAGTGGATAGGGTTTCGATTAAACGGTGATTGACATGGACGTGAATAAAAATCTCAGATCAAAGAAAAGCTCTCTTCCCCTTTCTTTCTCTTAAAACCTCTTTAGATATTATTGGTGCCCTTTTTGGAAACTTTTGGTTGTCAAAAAGGGCACAGTTTTCGGGTTTTTGTGCCCCTTTTGGAAACTTTTTGTGCCCCTTTTGGAAACTGCCATTGTCAAAAGGGGCACAGGAAATTGCCGAAAGGGGCATAGGAAATTGCCGAAAGGGGCATAGAAGGTAATGCGAAAAAGCGCCTGAAATAGTGAGAAATTGCCGAAAGGGGCATAGGAAATTGCCGAAAGGGGCACAAAAATAGAGCAGAGATCTCTTAAATTCGATAAAAATTGCCGAAAGGGGCATAGGAAATTGCCGAAAGGGGCATAGGGGGAGGCAAATAAAAAGGGACGGGCAATCTATCGCCCGTCCCGATTAGAGGTTCTTGGTACCACGTTCCATGCACGCCTGCGGGTTCACATCGTACTCGGCGGGTGCCCTGGGCGAGATGACAGTTTTCACGACGAGATTCAGGCTTGTGAGCTTTTCGAGGGAGACACGAAGTTTGCTTTTGCTGACGGCGAGCTGATCGGCGGCATTCTGGGTCGATACTCGAAACGGCTTTGATTCCTTTGCCGCGAAGAACGAAAAGATGTAGCCGAAAAGAACCTTGTCGAGAGCAGAGAGATCGGTATCGCGAATCGCCCAAAAGGGGACCCGGCAGAAAGTTCCGCGCGAAGTCCACTCGTGAAGAGCCCTGGCATCGATGAACTCGATGCCGCAGAGCTCCGCCCACCTAGCCTCATCGACCCTGTAGGTGATTTCTTCGCCATGGCCTTCTTTTTTGATTAGAGCGAAGTTTTTGAGCTTCTGTAGCCTCTTACTGAGCGCCGAGGGAGAGATGCCCAGGGCTTCGGCAATCGTCTTGGCGTTCGAGTGGCATCCCTTCAGGGGATCCCTGCGCTGGAATCCGTGGATATACGCTAGGACAAGGAGTTCGCTTAGGGATAGCTTTGCCTCGGATTTGCGAAGCGAAAGCATCGAGAGAGGGAGTGCGATGAAACGACCGCTGTCGGCCGAGCTGTCCTTGAGCCATGATTCTGCGTTTAAAGCGGAAGCGTGACTCGAGTTCGAGCTCGGCGTGTCGCCCGGTTTTGACTGGGCAAGAAGGGCGGCGAAGTCCTCTTTCGAAATCGTGTTTTTGAACGTGCTCCTCCCGCTGGGCGGAGCGCCATTTACGTCCATAAAGTGACCTTTCCAAGGTCACCAACATGTTTTAAGTGGTAGAATATTACCAACAAGTTGATGACACTTCGCTTAAAGGACCCAAGCCGCCAAGCTAATGAGGGTCCTTTTTGCGTTATATATGTCCTACTGTTTTTGCTGATGAAGACGAATCTCCTCCGCATTGAACAGGTTCTGAATCGCAAGCGCAACGAGCCCAGATTTCGTGAGACCGAGTTCACGAGCCTTTATGTCCATCTGCTCGGTCAGCTCGGTCGGCAGCGTAATCATGAGCCGCTTTTTGTTAGACGCAACGGGCGTGTTGCTCATACGATGATCCTCCCTTCGGTTGAAAACAGTATATACCACTTCTAACTAAACTGTTACAGTTCTGAATGATTTAGGCATATTAGTGACTAAAACCTTAGCGGCCTAAAAATGGATTGTCGTTATTTTTGGCTGTTGCTATGGGTCGAGATAACCCATAGCAACAGCCAAAAGTTGCCAAAAGGGGCACAGCAAATTGTCGAAAAGGGCACAGTGAAACGTCCCCGGAATCAGCTGTTACGATAGGGGGGGGGTAACTCCGCGGACACGGCCTAGCGCGCTGCCATCCAGTGCCGATTCTGCCATACTCGCAATTCGGCGAGGATGAGGAGTATGAATTGATCGGGGCTTATAGGACAAAATGTGTCCTATAAGCCCCGAGGATGACGATTCCAATACGGACGACACCAAAACCGGCATCGACGGCTCCATGGACGATTCGGATTCCAAATAGGCCCTGTTAGTTGAGCTGCTTCTTTGCCGGATTCGTATGCGAAACCGCTATACCCGCGGCAATTGCCATGAGACAGCTCACGATGAATCCGAACTCATACTTCAAAACGTTTGTTGCGGTCAGGGCGATAATCAACACAGTCGCAATTTGCAGAATTATCGTTATTGCGAAGAGATTGATTCCTTGTTTGGCCGAAGTCACTGAGTGAGTCTGGCTTCGTTGATTCAGGTTGTAGCTGACGACAAAAGCGATCAGTTCGCTTGATACGGGGCCGACTACATAGAAAAAGATTGCGTCAATGAAGCCTATAGTGTTGTAAGTGTTGTAAGTTGTTTCGCCGGAAAAAACAGCGTATAAAGCATATCCAAATCTTGGCTGATTCATGTATGAGTAGGAGAAGACCAAGAGCGTCAATATTGCTACTACCAGAAGTGCATTCAGGACAAATCGTTTGCTTTTCATCGATCGCTCCTTCCGGGTGAGTCTTATATGTAATTCTACAGCAGCCTTTTTCAAAGATTGCTTAGTCCTAAATAACATGCACTTTTGCTGGAGGGTCGCTGTTTGGCGGCCCTCTTTTTTGCACAGGCGCGGTGGGATGGTAATATCGGGCGGGAGTCAGCCGCTCTGATAGAATCGTCCTTGCTGTCGGCAGCCCTCGTGCCGGGCAGAGCCCTCCATTTGATGGGAGGTGATGCCCATGACCGATTTCACCGAGCTCGTGAAGCTCCTGACCGCTATGGTCTCGCTCCTCACGGCCCTTGTCGGCCTTTCCAAGGCACTCAAGCAGGGCTCGAAGCCCAAAAAGAAAGGCCACCGTCGCTAAGACGATGACCCAACTTCATTAAGCAACGGCTCTGCCCAGCTCTCTACAACTTGGGCTGCCGTCGGCACCATTTTACCCTCCTGACGAGGAATTCGTCCATATTTCAAAAATCAAATCCTGTTCGCGCGTGGGCGTAAACTTTTAGTTGGGCAAATCCGGCAGATTGGAGCTTGAAACATGAGGGATATGCACCTCATGTCGCTCATAAAACGTCTCCTGACCTCGAAGGAGAACGTTTTTTAGCGACAGAAGGAGACAAAAATATGATCTGGTTTACCAGCGACACCCACTTCGGGCATGAGAACGTGCTGAAGTTCACCGACCGCCCGTGGGAGACGATTTGGCAGATGAACGATGCCATCGTCGACAGCATCAACGGCAGGGTTGCGGTGGACGACGAACTTTACATCCTGGGGGATTTCTCATTCAAGATGACCGCCCATGACGCCTATGGGCTGCGCAAGCGGATTGCCTGCAGACGCATCCACCTCGTCCCGGGAAACCACGACAAGGACTGGACCCAGCCGGCGGTCGCGGGCGCCTTCACCGTGGAGCCGCCGATCTGCGTGCTCAAGATCGACGGGCAGAAGATCGTCCTGAGCCATTACCCCATGGCCGACTGGCAGGGCATGAGCCATGGATCGTGGCACCTCCACGGGCACATCCACAGCGGCGGCGGCGCGTACAACGAGTTCAACCGCAAGCAGGGCCTTTTGCGCTACGACGTCGGTTGCGATGCCAACGGGCACTCCCCGGTGAGCCTCGACGAGCTGAGGGAATGGTTCGCCGGAGTCGACGAGCCGTGCGGCCGGGTGAAATGGCCCTGGTGGGTCAACGAGACCGGCGACAGGCAGGTCGAGCGCGAGCTGGCGGCGTACAAGAGGGAAGAGGTGATTCGATGACGGTCCATGTGACGGGCGACATCCACGGTGGGCTCGACATGCAAAAGCTCCGCGACTGGGAGCTTGGCGATAGTCTTACCAGCGACGACTATCTCATCGTTGCCGGCGACTTTGGCTTTCCGTGGGACTTCTCTTCCGAGGAATGCGCCGACATCGCCTGGCTGGAGTCGCGCCCCTACACGGTACTGTTCGTCGACGGCAACCACGAGCGCTTCGATCACTGGGAGGAGCGCCCCATGGAGCCGTGGCACGGCGGGCTGACGCAGCGCCTGTCGGATACTTCGTCCATCCGCCGCCTCATGCGCGGGGAGGTCTTCGAGCTCGACGGCTCGACGGTCTTCACCATGGGCGGTGCCACGAGCGTGGACAGGGAATACCGCGTGCCGTATTCCAGCTGGTGGCCTCAGGAGCTCCCGGACGAGCGCGATTTCGATACCGCGCGGGCAAAGCTCGACGAGGTCGGCTGGAAGGTCGACTGCGTCATCACCCATACCTGCGCCACGCGCATGCTCTCGCCGACGCTCTACCCGGACCCGGGCTGGGAACGCCCCGATGTGGACCGGCTGACCGGATTCCTCGACGAGCTCGAAGACCGCCTGGACTATAAGCACTGGTATTACGGACATTTTCACCGAGACGGCAATCCGGACGAACGGCACACGGTGCTGTATGACCGGATCGTGAGGCTCGGGGGCAAACTCCTGCCGTGGGGTGCGTACTGATGACGGTCTATGTGACAGGCGACGTGCACGGCAGGGCCGAGTACGGGTCCAGCCGGTTTGCTTTCAAAAATTGGCCGCTGGGCCGGACCCTGACGCGCGATGACGCGGTGATCGTGGCCGGCGACTTCGGCTTTGTCTGGGATGGGTCCAACGCCGAAAAATACTGGCTCGACTGGCTCGAGTCGAAGCCCTGGACCACATGCTTCGTGGACGGCAACCATGAGAACCATCACGCCTTGGCTAATCTGCCGGTACGGGAGTGGAACGGCGGGCTCGTCCATCAGGTGCGACCGCACGTGCTGCACCTGATGCGCGGAGAGGTGTTCGACATCGACGGGCTCACGGTCCTTGCCATGGGCGGTGCCGCGAGCAACGACAGGCAGTATCGCAGGGAGGGGAGGAGCTGGTGGCCCGAGGAGATGCCGAGCGAGGAAGAGATGGAGCACTGCCGCGCCTCGCTCGACCGCGTGGGCTGGAAAGTCGACCACGTTGTGACTCACGAGGCTCCTGCCGCCCTTGCTGAGGGGCTGTGCCGCGAACGCGGACGTGAGTACCGCGGAGATCCGCTGCAAACCTTCCTAGGCGAGCTCGACGGACGGCTCGATTACTGCGCCTGGTTCTTCGGACATTACCACGGTGACGAATGGCTCGACGCCGGGCATCGCTTGATCTACCAAGACATCGTGCCGATCGAAGATGCTACGCCCGGTTCTAGGAACCTTCTGGAAGCGCTCTAGAAGATTCCTAGAAATCAGTAGCCTGACAGGAGAAGCGCGGGGCTACTCGTCCTTCATCTGGGTCATGACCTCGACCTTAGCCTCGGCCACGGCCGCCCGCTGTTCGGTTGCAGCGAGGCGGTCCTTGAGGGCGGCGACCTCGGCCATCAGGTCGCGCTGGGCCAGGAGTGCGTCGTTCAACTCGGTTTGGGCTTTCAGCGCGGCGTCACGCTCGCCGCGCAGGCGCTCGATCTCATCGACCATGGCCACGGCCTCGACATGGAGCTGGACGACCTGCCTGTCGAGCTCCCTGGCATCGGCGAGGTATCTGACGCTCGCGGCATGAAGCTCGTTGTTCTCGAGCTCGAGGCTCGCGGTATCGAGTTCAAACTTCTCCTCGATAAAGGCGACCCGCTCATTGCAGTCGGCCTCAAGTCTTTCGTTCCGGTCTCTCGCCTCGACGAGCTTGCGGTTGAATTCGTCGAGCTGGGCCCTGAGCAACGCGTTCTCGGTTCTGAGGTCGCCCGTCTCGCGCAGCAGCTTCTCCCGCCACGTCGCCTCGATCCGCTCGACGGCCTCATCGAGGACGGACTTCACGCCGTAGATCTCCCTGATTTTTCTCTCGTCTGTCATCGTGCGACACTCCAATCAACAATGGGCATGGCTCCGCCACGCCGTACGGCTGGGAACAAATACGCGGCCGCTGTTGATTTGTAGTCGTCCTGCGATCGGTGGGTTCTAAAAAGGCGTCTCAAGTCATGCGTTCACGCAGGTTTTCGATTGGAGAAATACCGCACTCATCTAATAGTAGCGCACTCGGATTTATCTTCTGACTCCGACTAACCCGCGCTCGCGGAGGATGCGGTACAGGGTCGATTTCGAGATACCCGTTGCGGCGCAGATGTCGGGAATTGGCGTCTCGCGGGCAAGGTAGAGTTTCACGGCAGCGTCGGCCTTGACGTCTGCGATGCGCGGGCGGCCCCCGACGTTGCCACCGCGGCTCCGTTTGACGGCGATACCCTCGGCCTGGCGCTGCTTGATCAGATCGCGCTCAAGCTCGGCTGTGCAGGCGTGGGTACCCAGCACGAAACGGCCGAAGGCGGTATCGAGGTCGACCGGCTGTTTCAAGGAGGTTAGCTTCACGCCGAGATTTCGGAACATAAGGTCGTAGTTCAGCAATTGCCTGGTCGATCTGGTTAGGCGCTCCCAGGACTCGACTACCACTTCATCGCCGGCCTTCATCTTCTTGAACAGACGCTTCTGTTGAGTTCGGTCGCCGTCCTTGGCACCCGTGACTTTGTCTTTGTAGATATGGCCATAGGGCACGCCGGCGTTGACCAACGCCTCGATTTGCCTGTCTAGCTTCTGATCCTTCGTGCTCACGCGAGCGTATCCGTATCTGGTCATTTTCAGCCTCCTGCCTTGTCTTTTGATTTTCTCATGGGAATGCAAGGGGAGGTTTTGGCACTGGGTTTTGGCACTCGCCGTCCACGGCATCGAGGGTTCGGTTTTCGAGTGCCGCGCGGCATACGTTTTGGGACGAACGGCTAATGGAATATGTTGGGACGGATAATATTCTACTACCAAATAGTAGTAGAATATTATCGTAAAGATTGGAGGCTCATGGTCCGGATACACCAGAGAGTTCACGAGCGGCACCCCGCGCTAGATGACGGTGATGTCGAGGCGGCGTGGGAGAGCTACTGCTTCGCGGCCGTCCGCATACCCGGGGAGTGCGAGATGCGGACGGGCTACGACCCGCAAGGCCGGTACATCGAGATGGTCGGTGTCCTCCTGGCCGACGGCGCGTGGCTCGTCTACCACGCCATGACGCCGCCGAGCAAGAAGACGCTAAGGGAGATCGAGAACGCGAGAAGGAGAGGTTACTGATGGAATATAGGCTTGCAAACGGATCCGTTATCACGGATGAGGACATCGAGCGCGAGTGCGCGGAATACGAATCCGGCTCCTGGGAGGGGAGCCTGGTGAACCTCCGAGTCGGCCGCCCCAGGCTTTCCGAGGTGGAGGCCAACGCCAACCTGTCTTTCAAGTGCCCGAAGACGGGCGCCGACCTCATCGAACGGGCGGCCGCCGCGTGCGGGATGCGGAAGTCGGAGTTTCTGCGCTCGGCCGCGATCGAGAAGGCCGAGAGGATACTCAGGTCGGCATAGCCCCGGCGTGCCTTCCCGGAATCGGCGTTGCCGCAGGGAGTGAGCGCCCTGCGCCGCCGTTATGTTAGACATGTCGCTAACATAACGGCGGTTAAGTCGTGCCGCGGGTCGGGGCATCCGCACCACCACAGGTTCAATCGCCCCGTAAATCGAATCCTGTTAAGTCGTCTATCTGCGTGTTTATGAACACACCATTGCCATTCCTTAGGTGAGAATCGTGTCCGCACGGGGCGATATATTAGACAGAACACCCGAGGGAAAGGAATAGCATGAGCGATTTAATGGAAGTCGTACATCGGCTCGAGCGCGAGATGGCAGACCGAGCCTCCGCAGTTGAGAAGGAGGGGTTATGCCCAAAAAAGCGCCATGGATAACAAAGGATGTTCGCATAGTAGAAGCGATGGGGTGGCTAACCGGCGCTTGCAGCGTCGTGCTGACAGGTTTTGCTATCGCAGCAGTGACCACCGGAGAGAAGGTCCCCGTCCACTACGGCGTTGACATGCAGCCGAACCGCTGGGGCTCTCCTGTCGAGCTGTTGCTCCTCCCTATTGTCATGCTGGCTTGCATCGCGCTTTTGGCCCTCGTTCTCCATCTGGTCAGTCCAGAGCATTGGAACCAGCCTGCCGGTCTCGAGAGCGACGAGAAGGATGCTTGGTATCTCGCAAGTGCTCGCTCGGTGGCCTGGTTTGAGCTCGAGTGCGGCGTTTTCTCGCTGCTTGCGGCCCTTAACCCGTTGTCCGACGACTGCAAGGCGATGATTGTCGGCGCTGTTGCATTCGAACTACTGCTTATTGCAACGCCCCTTATATTCACTGCAAGGTTTCGCAAGAGCAGAGGTAAGGGCAAGGCTCGGAAACTTTAGCGCCCCAGCGTGTTCCAATCGATAAAGAGCTCGCGACGAAGACTGCGCTGCGCATCAAGCTGGCGTCCGTCTTCTCGCGATACTCCAAGCCGATCTCCTCAAACAACATGCGCTTCACTATCTCGAAGTTCTTCTCATCGGCGATTTGCTGATACGTCAGCAACATGACGTTGAAACCCATTTGCTGCAATGCAGTGGCGCGATCGGAATCCGACATTGCGGCATCGGCCCCACTGTGCACAAGCCTGCCTTGGCACTCGACGACAAGCGGCTTCTTGTCACCCGTCTCCTCAAATAGGAAGTCTGCATAGCAGTTGTAGCGCCCGGCCAAACGCGCTGCCTTGCCCGAAAGGACAATGCGAGCATTGTTGCTAAAGGATCTGAGACCCTCGCCACCGGCGACGCGCGGCGTCGCAAGCAACAAGGACAGCTGAGCCTCAAACGGCGACGCGACAACCCCGGTCACACGCTCGACATCTTTAAGGCTCAGTTCAATCAAGCCATCAAGGCCTTCATGGCCGCCGACGAGGCGGTCCGCGGCCTTAACGACCATGACAGCATCGTTGACACTCAGATCGCCAACGCCATCGACGAGCATCTTCGCGCCATCGACAGGCTCTGCCGTTTCGGCATCGACGGTGGTTTCGGTAAGAAGCATCCGGTTAAGGAGTACTAGCCTTCCGCATGGCCATGGAAGTAAAGTAGAAGGGGGTCGAATCCGAAGCAGTTCCCGGACAATTGGCGTCCGGCCAGACACTTCGGTCCGACCCTTTCTTCCAGGATTCTGTAACAGCTGATTGAATTGCAACGCGCTAGGGCAGGACAGTTCAAAACTAGCGGGGCGTGTCGCCGCGCGAGTAGTCACCGCGATCGACGACGCGATCGTCCATCTGTCGCGACACGGCGCTACCGCCGTGCGCCTGGCCGGTGGCGCGGACGCGGTCGTCACCGGCATCGGGAACGGAGCCGGCATAGCGGTTGCGAATCTCCCTTGCGTAGCCGCGGCGCGCAAGGAGCTCGTCGCGAACCGCGGGATCTTCGAGCTACTTCACTTCAAACCTGAAGAGCCTTCGCTCCGGCAGATCGGTCATCTTCATCGTATAGGTCCCGGGAAACGCTTTCTCAAAACGGACGGTCTCGTAACCTTCGAAATAGTCGTTGGTGTTTTGCATCATGAATGGGACGAGTAACTCGTTCTCCGCCCCAACCTGTACAGCAAACGCAGCAGAACCGCCCAGCACCGGCATTGCCTGCGTTATCAGATCGGTATTGACCACAAAGTCATAGTTTGGCGCAGACTCCGGCACCAAATGCCAAACATACGCTTTAATTCCGCCTTCGACATTGTCCTTATTCCTGACACGCATCTTTACGGCGATAACACACGTGATGTCGGCGTCCTTCAATTTCGTTTTCGTATCTACGATGCCATATTTTGAATAATCATCATGCGCACGCTTGAGATACTCGCGCGGCGTGAGCAGCTCTGCCCCGTCTATGCAAAACGAATACCCGTCAGTCGCCACATCCTTCGACCCCAGAAACGCCCCATCCATCGAGAGCCATTCGCCCTCCGCGTAATATTTTTCAGGAATGACTGTCCGGTTCCCGTTAACGACGCTCACCCTCATGCCCGCAAGGCCGGTAACAGCACAGCCAAAAAGCGCGAGCATCGACCTTCTCGTCAACAGGGCCTTCTTCATCGCGCTCACGACCTTTCCCGAACTTTCACAACGGCACCGTCGCGCATGCAGTAAACACGATCGGCTAGCTCCTCGAGCACCTCTCCGTCATGGCTAGACAGAAGAACCTCGCGACCCGTTGATGCCGCCATCGCCACAACGCGCTTGAGCATTTCCACGCCCGCTTCGTCGAGGGCATTCGTTGGCTCATCGAGAACAAGCAGCTTCGGCTTTTCCATAATTGCCGCAGCTATTCCCAGACGCTGCTTCATCCCAAGCGAGTATGCTCGAAACTTCTTTTTTTCGTCTGCATCGAGCCCCACGAGCCGCAGGGCAGAGCGAATGTCCTCGGGGGTGGCAACGCCATTGATTTGAGCTATGAGCTCCAGATTGTCGTAACCAGACAGATATCCTAAAAAGGAAGGCGCCTCTATCAACATCCCCAGACTCGGCGGAAACGAGATATCCGCCCCAAGTCTTTGGCCATCGATAATAATCTCGCCCTCGGTGGGTCTAATCAATCCGCAGACCGCTCGCATGAGCATGGTCTTACCCGAACCGTTTATCCCCTGAAGCCCGACCACAGTCCCAGGGTCAACCTCGATAGACACGTTGCGCAGGACATCGTTTTTGCCCATGCGCTTCGATACGTCCCTAACGATCACACTCATATCTTGTCCCTCTTTTCGATAAGGTCGGCCCTTCGAAACCACAGTCCACCCAACGATAGGCATAACGACATAATCACAATTGAAAACAAGCCACTCGAGCCCGTCGCAATTCCTTCTTTGACGATTCCACCCCAGCGCAACAGCATCAAGGCATTTCCCAGTAGCGCCCAATGCCGCGCATATGCCGAACAGATCAGGTAGCTCATTACAACCGCAAATGAAACTGACGGCCCAAGCACAAACCCAACCGTTGCCTGCACAAACGCAAGCGCCTCAAAAGCAAGAAAGAGACCTGCGAAAAACGGCAGTGCACCTGCTTCGCTCGCCTTGAGAAACCACGGCGCCAAATTAGCCAGCTGAAGCGACTCGCCATGGATGACCGCGCTGAACGAGGCGCTCACCATCAAGCTCCAAATCACAACAGAGCAAACCACCACGAGCAGCGAAAATGCTGTTATCGCCGCCACTGAGATAAAACGCGAGACCCACCAAAGGGTTCTCGCCCGGCATCGGACAAGCGTTTGCAAACCAAACCCGTGCAACGATTCGGCGGGATAATCGAGTGTTGTATAGAGAATAAGCAGAATGAGAAATAGCCATCCTAGCGGAGGCACAAACATGACCCCGGGCCTAGGCTCAAACGGAGCAGATCCGGCAAACACGAGCGCAAGATTGTCCGCAAACCCCAAGGCATCCGTCCTGACCCCATACACAGAAGACAAACCGTAGGCGTACACCAGGTTCGCAACGGTCACTGCCGCAATCGCAATAAAGGTAATGATGTTCTTCTTCAAAACGGTCCTCAGGTCCGCGGCGACCAGCCTAAACAGCATCAGACCATCTCCCGCCTTTTCCACGCCCCAGAAAAAGCCAACGAAGCAAGGGTCAATAATATGATTTCCGCAAAACCGGCTCGAATGTCTGGCCAGTTATTCAGCGATTCCGACCTGATGCTGTTGAAGATATTGCAGTTAAACCCCACACAAGCCATTACGCCGAAGATCCAGCCATTTGCAAAATGCCACGCAACCATTAGCAGATACGGGACAATTATCGCTTTGATTCTGCTACGAAACAAAATTGAGAAGCCAGTTACAGCCATGGATAAAGTCCCGAGCGTGACCGCATCGAACAGCGTGTATGCAAGCACATATAACAAAGGATGTGAATAAAATAGACCGGAGAAATAGCTATGTAGGTAAAGCCCTACGTAGGTCGACTCATCGACCCGAGGAAGATACGCAGGAAAAAGCATCGAGACAATCAGGAAATTGACGAGCAGAGGAATGGCAGTCACTGTAAACGCGGAGAGGAAAGCAGACAGCACCTTTACGTTCACGTATGCCTTTCTGGAAACGCGCGTGCATATCTGCATGTCATAACCACTCAAACGCTCAAAGAGGCACGACCAAGATCCGGCCAACATTGCAAGCAGGGGCAGTGCATAGAAAAACACCGACGCAGACAGTGGCGCGTTCGCGCTCACAACAATCCAGTTACCGAAGCTGCTTTCACGTGTTTGACCGAGATAGTTTTTGGCTTGCATGCCAACGCCGTAACCAAAAGAAAGAAGGTTGTGACGTTCTTTTTCCAAATTTGCCCACGGCTCCAGCGCAGCAGCTATTGCAACTGCGACTGCAATCAAGAGAGCAAAGATAAAAGCTGGGCGTCTTATCGTTTTCGACAGCTCATATCTTACGAGCCTTTGGTTCATACGTCCTCCTCCCCCTTCCGACCCAGAAAGCCGGAAGGGAGCCAATTCAAACAACTATGCGGGAAGCTTGCGGAAATGCCCGACGCAGTCGGGGCTCCATACACCAATAACAGTGCCGTAGCCAGACTCCGCCCATGCAGTCAGTCGCGCCGCAGATCGCCCGTTCTCACGGACGAGGTTATACATTTCCCACTGTCCCTTGTGATTCGAACGATACGTTCCCTGAGTACAATTCATGCTGCCGCTACCGCTTGTGTTATACGCACCGTCTGTATATAACCGAAGCGGATTTCCCGTATAACCTTGGATATCCAGATAGAGCGATGAGGAATCATCCTTTTGACGGTAGCCAGTTGCACTCGTCCCGGCACATTGAAAACTAAATGCCCTATCGGCATTGTTCGTACAGGTCGTAATTCCCGTATCGGCGTTTTGAGTAATGCTAGAAACCTGAGAGGTGTCAAACTCCTCTTGCGCGAACGATGCAGCGGGAACCCCTAGGGACAGACCCGCAGCAATCGCCAACCCGACTCCGATTCGAGTAATAGCGCTCCTTGGCTTAATCATGGCCTTCTCCAATCAAAAGCGGCTAACAATGCGTCGACGCACAGCAACCTTTGCATGAATGGAGAAAGATGTCTGTAAACACTCGCTATTGAGTTGATAATCCAGGCGTTTACACGTTATCTACCTGCGATAACAATGAAATAAGCTCTGCTTTGTTCTTGATCTTCAACTGGCGATAGGACGCGGATCGCAGCGCTTGCACCGTAGATGCAGCGTAACCGACATCCTGCGCAATGGTCTTTGTCGTTGTGCCCTCTGCCGTCATCAACAATATTCGGGCCTGAACATCGGACAGGGCGCGCGACGTAAGCAGAGCCAGCCGGCGCACGTGAGCTGCTTCGGTGGACCCGTTCGCACGGTACTTCAAGACGGCCTTCTCGTCCTCAACCGAGCGTACGAGCACGATGTGCGTAACGAGCATGGGCACAGACCAGCAAACAATCACCGTTGCCACGACGACATTGACGGCCGAACTTTGCCCCAGCAACGACGCAAGGAACAGAGGCTCGAAAACCGTCAGATCCTGCACCATGTTGAGCAAGACAACCCAGACAGGAGCCGCCGCCCCAAAGCAAAGCATCCATATCCCAAGCATTTTGCGCTGCGGACAGCTACGCAGCACTATGTATGTAAGCAACATCCCCGTCAGCACCGCGAACCCATGGATTCGCCCCCTAGTGGCCGCATGGATTAAAGTAGCCGCACCTATTGACACCAACGGCACGATAGCCCGGACACGGGCATGCACCTTAAACGGACGCAGCCCAACAGCGAGCGAGACCGTAGATGCCACGCCGCACAGCAGGACCGGCGCAGCCATCAACGGATCGCATATACACCTCCATGCCGCGATATAGACAAAAGACCATTCCACGGCAGACAGCACCGCCCATACGCACGGGCTTCCGAGCCCAATCGCCCCATCCGTTCTAGTCAGCGCAACTTCACGATTCAGTTTTTCACCCGCGTAGTGCAGCGACAGAAGCAGTCCGAGACCCAATGCATAGCTTGCGAGAGAAAAGGCGACTGCCCGCGAAACACCGGATCCCCAATCGCTATCCGCCATTACCAAGGGGCCCGCCGCAAGGAGGATAAAAAATGTTGTGAGCAGGTATCGAAACAGCCGGCGCGTCCGAACTGATGTCAACATATCACCAGCATGCCGCTGCAGCAGACCAGGCCCTGTAGCATCACCCTCACCCGCAAACAATGCCACGAGCTCGCGTGAGCCCGCAACCGATGCCTTCCCGTATGCTCGGTGAAGCGTTGTTCGCACCGTCGATGGCTTCGTACCCGTCTCCCTGGCAATTTCCGCCGGCGTTTTCCCTTTGAGCAGCAGTCGAACAAACTGCTCTTCTCGAGGCGACAGGGCAGGGGAAAACACCCCCGCATCGAATGGGTCGGACGTGCGGGGGGTATCCGAATTGTCGTCCCGTTTCTCCCTTAGCAATGTGTATACGAAGGCGGCAACAGCAATAGCGGACCCCGTCGACAGTGATGCAATGACCATGGCATCGCTTGCAAAGTATGCCTCCTCGACAGCCGGAACAAGGCCAATGGGAACTGCTACGAGCACAGAACGGGCAAACACGTCGCCCTGCCCCCGACCAAAGGCGCGGGGACAGCAAAGCAGCGGGACCGCAGCCAATACGAGGTAGACCAGAGGAATTAAAAGCATAAGGCCAATTGATGCGGCCGTTACAGGGGACATCCCCCATGGCTCGGGAACGACTCTCCATGAAACTCGACAGCAAAACAGCAGGCAAGACAGGACAACTACTGTTTCTGCAAAAAGTGCGCTCTGCGGTCGGCGGGTCCCCCTTTCGCCGTCCCGCGCCGCCCCCCGTATCAAAGGAGAGCCCGCCGTATTCCAAATTACATATGAGAGGAGCAACGACCCAGTGAAGCACGAGGCGCATGAAACGCCGCGCAACAGCCGGATAGGCGCAAACACGAATGGGATAGAATCTCCGCGAGCATAGAAGGCCAGGTCGGCCCACTCGGGAACCGCCGCAATAGTAGCAAGGAAAACACCGAAGACGCCAAGGCGACCCGGCCGCCTTATTTCTCTCCCCTTGCGGAGCGCAACACCATGACCAAACGCCGCGAGGCATGCGCCGAGGATAACGAGCCAGGTCATTGCACCTGATGCCAAGCCGATTGAAGATGAAAACCGGTGATAAGGGGTGACCGCCATTACGATAAGCACAATGGCGCAGGCAGATGTGGCAGAACGGCGGGAAAAGAGCATATGGCCTCCATAGCATGTCATTATATCGCTCGATCCACTCATCTATCTCCATGCCCACACCGGCCAACATCAACGGTTAACGCATACTCCAATCCGAACCAGATCACGGGCCAATTTTCCGCAGCCCCCGCCCCAAAGCGGGATACGGTTTCCTTTTGAGCGCCGGTTCGGAAAATGCATCCCGTTTTAGGCCGAAAACTGGGACGCGCGGGCAGGAGCTATGCAAAGATAGCGGCCGTTGGCCTTGCGATCGGTCTTGCAATGGCGCTGTGCGCATCATTCGCGAAGTATAGGTCCGAGTTAAAGATTTCTGTTGTCTGGTTCATCTGCCAAATAATCGCTTGGAATATAGTCGACGTGATAACGCTTCTCTAATTTCCCGATGAACCGGTCGACCTTTCGAGCATTTTGATAAACCTTTTCAAGCGTTCGGAAAACAGCTTTCTCGTTGTACGCGGGAAGCCCTTGGACGTTCACAAAATACATCAGCTGATTGAGGTTTGTTCCTTCCTTCAATAACTCATGATGGAGTTTTTCAACTTCCGCGATGTCAAAATTGAATGATTCGATCTTTCCGTAAATTGCGCTGCGGCGAACCAGTTCGCTTGCAGAAATGCCGAGCGCCGCTGCACGCTGCTCAATTGCCTTTTTTTCTGGAGCAGTGAGCATTACTTGGAACGGAATACTCCTTTTTTCAGAAATCGGCTCGCCACGTTCATCGGTTTTACGCGATGCCTGTGCTCTCCTGTAATCCTCCTGTTGCTTATGGAGGGCCTTTTTCTTCCGATCAAGAACTTGCATTTCGTCATCAAGATCATCAAGTGAGATTTCCCGATGAATCAGTACGGATCGAATCAACTCAGCTTCCGTACAACCAGCTTGTTCGCAAAGTTGTTGATAGATCTCTTTCTCTTCAGGAGAAACGCGAGCCTTTACGAATTCATTTCGTGCCATTTTTCTACTTTCTCCGGAGTGGCCTCCGGAAAAGTAAGCAAGAAACTGAGGATTGGCATCCGTCACCTCTTGCTATGGTTGCCTAATTTTTTAGAAAGAGTGAAACCAACCCGCAAAAAGCGTGCTGCGTTCACTCTTTCCCTTTTCTCCGTGACAGGAGAAAAGCAAGATTCGTAAATCATGATAACAGGGACTACGGGCCCGGTTATCATGATTTATGTACATCTTGCAATCTCCGGAACGGGGATTGGGCGAAACGCAGTGTAGACGTGGAATGAGAGGCCTCATTCCAAGCGAGAGGCCTCGCGGCGTTGTAACTGCGTGAAGACCGTGAGCGAAAGTGATATTTTTAACGCGAAGGATGCTGAGTGTTAGAGATTCGCTGTAGCGAGAGCGGAGCGGGTTTGCGGCGCCCGCGACGCAAACATTCGACTTTATCGAATCGTTTTTCGATACGCTTGCGAAAAAGTTGAGGCAGCTTTCGACATTTCAATGACGCGGAGAGTCTTTAGTGAGACTCGTAGCGTTGTTGGATTGTCGAAAGGTACCGCGAATCGCATTACGGTTCGAATGGCGAGTCGATTTTCATGCGGCGGTCAAGCCGCCTATGATCGCGACCTTCGGTCGCTATCGATTTTCAAATTTTGTTTTGACGCGAGTTGAGATGCGAAACGAAAAACCGAAACGCCCGCGCGAGCCGTTTCGACTTTTGCGCGGGCGTTTCGAATCAAATGAAAATCAATACGATGAGTTTTTGAGTTTCACGCTTCATAACAGATTTAAAAACTACGGCGTCGATTCCAACTGCCATCAATCAACCGATGCAATCGCAGTCAACTTACCGACCCAGGTCCAAGGGCGGAGCCCTGGCAAGAGCCAACGGCTGCGAACTTGTGGCTACATTTACGATGGAGGTACAAGTTCGCGTCTCTTGCGAGATTTTTCATCTCACAGCACATTTCACGGCAAACCATCGCCGCGCTTAGATCGCCTCGGTGTCCGGTGGCTGTCCGGTAGCGAACCTTTTACCGAGACGCACCGGAGACATTGCGTAACTGTGTCATGCCGCAACAATGTAAAAGTGTGACTGCCGAACTGTGTAATAACGCAATAACGTAACAACGTTATTGCGTCACTTTTTAACGCCGCCAAGGGCGCCGGGTTTTTAGGGCAGAGCCCTAGTGCGCCGCCGGGCTTTGTACGGCGGCGCACGACACTTGCGGAAAATTTTCAGGCGCGATTAGTTCAATGTTCAATTGTTCTGCTATTCCACAGTCACGTTGTTCTGTTATTTCGATTTGCCGTAATCGCGTTATCGCACAGCTACGCTACTACGTAGTTACGTTATGACACAGTTGCGTTGTGTCATAGTTCGGTTCCGCAAGAGTCGTACGCCGCCGTACAAAACTGCGTTTTGCCCGGCGGCGTACGATTTAGGGCTCTGCCCTAAAACCCGGCACACGGCAAAACGAAATAACAGAACTATGCAATAACGACATTACGTAAATACGGCATTGCTGAAAAAGTGAATACCGTTGACACTCCCCGTAGTTGAAACCAGGGGTTTTACGACGGTTTTGATAATCTATGTGGTCAATATAATACCGTTGAACC
>CAVALS010000082.1:0-14718 GCA_963589385.1 Bacteroidaceae bacterium | reverse complement strand
CGGGTTCGAATCCCCTGATAGGAGCCCAAACAGAAAAGACCCCGCGGGTGCAGGGTCTTCATATCCTATGGTGGGCGATGAGGGATTCGAACCCCCAGCCTTGTGCGTGTAAAGCACCTGCGCTAACCGTTGCGCCAATCGCCCGCAGGGATTGAGTATAGCGGAAACCCCGTGCTGTTCACCGCTAATTCATAACGAAACTTACGCGGCGACTTCGGCACCCTTGTCCTCGTCGATAAAGAAGCGCTTGTACCAGATGAGGAACGTCAGCGTGGTATAGATCTTGCGCTGGTTGAGCGCGCGGCCCTCAAAGTGATCGTCAAGCAGTTTCATGAGCGCATCGGTGTCAAAGAAATCGGCAGCCCACGGTGCGGTGAAGTATTCCTTTACGTAGTCGTAGTACTTTTGCTCGCGCAGCCAGAACTTGACCGGTACGGGGAAGCCCACCTTCTTGCGCGTTGCCCACTCGTCGGGCAGCGTGCGGTTGGCGGCGTGACGCAGGACGAGCTTGCAGCCTTCTTCGTTAACACGGTAGTTGGCGGGAATGTGCTCGGCAAACTCCATGACCTTCTTGTCCAGGAACGGGACGCGAAGCTCCAGAGAATGCGCCATGCACATCTTATCGGCCTTGAGCAGAATGTCGCCCGGCAGCCACATGTTCATATCCAGATACTGTTTCTTGGAAAGCTCGCAGCAGTTGGGAACCTGCTTGTAGTACTCGGCGCACATTTCGGCGGCGTTCTTGCCGGTGTCATAAGCAGGCTTGAGCACCTCGTCGACCTCGGACGGGTCGAACACCTTTGCCTGACCCACATACCAGCGCTCGGGAACCTCGGCGCATTTCGTCAGGAAGTTGTGGCCCTTAAAGTAGGGGAGATGCTGAACGAGTGAGCCCAGGGCGCGACGTACGCCGAGCGGCACGTGCTTCTTAAAGGAGCGCATCTCGGGGGTGTCCTCGTACCACTCATAGCCGGCAAACAGCTCGTCGGCACCCTCGCCCGAAAGGACGACGGTGACCTCCTCGGAAGCCATCTGCGCCAGATAGTACAGCGGTACGCTGGACAGGTTCGATTGCGGCTCGTCCATGTGGTACTGGATATCGGGCAGTGCATCGAAGAACTCGTCGGCGGTAATCATCTTACGCACGTTCTTGATGCCCAGCTTGTCGGAAAGCTCGGCAGCGTAGTTGGTCTCGTTGAAGTTCTTGTAATCGAAGCCGACAGAATACGTGGTGTCGGGCATGAGACAGGCGGCAATGTAGCTGGAGTCCACGCCGCCAGAAAGGAACGAGCCCACCTTAACATCGGCGATTCGGTGCGCAGCGACGCTTTCGTGCACAACCTTGTCGCACTCGTCCACGTACTCCTCGAAGGTCTTGGAGTTGTCGTCGGTGAAGTCACAGCTCCAGTAACGCTTGATGTCCATGGTGTTGGTCGTCAGGTCATACGTAAAGCAATGCGCCGGGGCAAGCTTGAACACGCCCTTAAAGAAGGTCTCCTCCGTGGCGGGGAATTGCAGCGTCAGGTAGGGGCGCAGCGCGTCGTGGTTGACAGCCTTCTCAAACTTGGGATGGTCCAGGAAGCTCTTGATCTCGGAGCCAAACAGCAGCGAGCCATCGGATGCCTGGTAGTAATAGAACGGCTTGATACCAAAGATGTCACGAGCGCCAAAGAGCTTGTTCTTGTTCTGGTCGTGAATCACGAACGCGTACATGCCGCGCAGGCGGTTGACCAGGTCCTCGCCCCACTCCTCGTAGCCGTGTACCAGGACCTCGGTATCGGCGTTGCAGTGGAAGGCGTAGCCGGCTGCCTCCAGCTCGGCGCGAAGCTCCTGGAAGTTGTAGATCTCTCCGTTGAAGACAATCGTGACCTTGCCGTCGTCGCTCGACATGGGCTGAGCTCCAGCTTCGGAAAGATCGAGAATCGAAAGACGACGGAAGCCAAGGGCAACGTTGTCAACGATATGCTGGCCGCCCATATCGGGACCACGGTGGATGATGCGATTCATCATGGCCGTGAGAACCAGCTCACTCTGTTCATCTGTACCGGTAAAACCGACAAAACCGCACATGCAAGATCCTTTCTGCTGACGGCTCAGGTGTACTGCCGCAAGGATTGCGGCAGCTGATGTCAAATAATCTTTACTATCATGCCAATCTTTTGTTTCGTGATAGGGCATAAGCGCCGAGCGAACCGAAAAAACCACGGCCCGATCTTCAGACGAAGCGGCGGGTCGTGGTTGTGAACGCTATGTATGAGCGGTTAGCGCTTGCTGCGCTCGGCGAGACGGTGCTCCACCTTGGTGACGATGTGGATGAGCGGAATCGTCACGACCAGATAGTAAAGTGCGGCGCAAATGTAGGGCGTAATGTTGCCCGTGGTGGCCGTGAGGTTTTTGGAGAACAGCATGAGCTCCATGACGCCAACGCTCGAAAGCAGTGACGTGTCCTTGTACAGCATAACGAACTCGCTGGTCATAGTCGGTATAACGTAACGTACAGCCTGCGAGATCACGATGCGCGACATAACTTGGGACCAAGTCATGCCAAGCGAGTAAGCAGCTTCCGCTTGACCATGCGGTACGCTCTCGATGCCGGCGCGGAAAATCTCGGCAAGATAGGCCGAGCAGTTGATGGCGAGCACGCCAACGCCGAGCGGCAGATTGGGCACGTTGAGACCGATCATAGGAAACCCAAAGAACGCAATGTAGATCTGCAGGAAGAGCGGGGTTCCGCGCAGGACGTTGATGTATGTCACGGCGATGCCGCGCAGCATACGACTATGACTGATTTTCATAAAGGCAAACAGCAAGCCGATGGGGATGGCGAGCGGAAAACCGATGGCGGTCACGGCAAGTGCTATGCCCCAGCCCTTAAAGAGCGAAGCGATTGAGGTGACGATAATCTGCGGCTTGCAGAATATGCCCAAAAACGGGTTGGAGTTCCATGCGGCAACCCAAGGCTGGGCATCGAGCCAGGCGACGATTTCTTGCACCATGGTGCTCTCCGAGACGCTGATGGTGTTGCTCTCGGGAAGATCTCGCTTGTCGCCGTCGGTGACATAGCTGCCGGTGACGGCATAGGCACCTGCGTTGCTCGGGAATACGACATCGGGGACGACAACGCGAATCTGCGAGCCGGCAGCGACGGGATCGGCGAACTTGATGACGAGCTTTGAGCCGTCCAGCGAGCACGATGCCTTGACACCCGTCTGGTTCAGTCCGTCGAGCAGCGTGACCTTAGCATCGGTGCTCTCAAACGATCCGCCCTCGGGCAGCTCAAGCTCAATTTGCGAAACGTCGCTCTCGTCGCTACCCGTTGTCGCTTCCCAGGTCAGGCGGGTTGCGATGCCGCCGAGTACGCCGTTGCCGCCGTCTTCGTTTGACTTGGCGGTCGCCGAGGTGATGGCGAGTGAAGCGCCCGTCGCGTCCTCTGAGCTCGAGGCATCCTCGTTATCGGACCTGCTCGTGGGTGCCATGCCAAACCACTTCTCGTACAGTTTGTCATAGGCGCCGGAGCTCTTGATCTTGGCAAGGGCATCGTTGATGGCCTGTGTCAGCTCGGGGTTGTCTTTAGAGACGGCAATGCCAAACTGCTCGCCCGTCGGAACCTCTTTGATGATCTCCATACCGGTAAAGGAATTCGAAACCATCCACTGCTCAACGGGAAGATCGCATACGACCGCCTGGCACTGACCGCTCATGACGGCGGTGAAGGCTGCCGTCCAGTCGTCAAAGTTGACGGTGGTTGCCTGCGGCAGGTTCTCGATTGCCCACTCCTCGGACGTGGTACCCGACTGCACGGCAATTTTGACGCCCAGTGCGTTGAGGCTATCGACCGTGTCGTATCCAGTGTTCTTTGCGACTGCGACGCCCTGGTTGGAGTCGATATAGGGGTCTGTGAAGTCGACCTCTTTCTTGCGCTCATCGGTAATCGTGATGTTACATGCGCCGACATCGGTCTTTACACCCTGTTTGA
The DNA here is from genome assembly GCA_963589385.1 of Bacteroidaceae bacterium. Taxonomy (GTDB): domain Bacteria; phylum Actinomycetota; class Coriobacteriia; order Coriobacteriales; family Coriobacteriaceae; genus Collinsella. The sequence goes on along the minus strand of CAVALS010000082.1, from coordinate 10,742 downwards.
CCATGGGGATAATGCCGTCGAACTTTTGCGCCGGCAAGTAGTTGAGCTCCAGACCGAGCTCGTCCGCGATCATGCCCATGAGTTCATAGGTAAAGCCCTGGTCTTCGCCGGAATCGTTGACGTATTCAAACGGGGGCGTGGCCAAGTCACTTGCGACGGTGAGCTTGCCATGCTCGACGAGTGTGTAGGTGCTCGAGGCGTTCTGGGAGGACGAACAGCCGCTCGCGCCGATGATGGTGGCAAGGGCCACAACGATCGTCGCGAAGGCGCAGACGATGCGCCGGGTCAACTGGACATGTGCCGAGCGGTGGCGACGTTCGAAGTGTCGTTTCATCTGGAATCCTTTGCTTGGGCATGATGGGTCGGCATTGTGGGTCAATGAGGCACATCAAGACATTTGGATAAAAAATAGCACCCAGATTTCCTTGTTTTTACACGGGGTGGACACTGTTGTCATTTATTAACCCACAGCACAGTCCATGCAATTTTTTAGAAGGCTGCAATGCGCGCAAGGCCAGGTGGCATATTAGGATGGTTGATAATACAGAATGTTTCATCGTTTCTGCCGCGGGACGTCTTTTGCCCTTTAAGGCTGAATTTAGCGAGAGAGGTCTTTGTATGTCGAGTCCGACACAAGAGAAGCTAACTCTGATGCGCTATATAGAATTGCTCGAGGAAGATGACCTTGTTGTTTCCAGACCGAGCGCTTCGTGCGACCAGCGCATTGAGTTTGCGACTGATGACTCGCGCCAGGTGCGTCCGGGCACGTTGTTCGTCTGCAAGGGCCGTGCGTTTAAGCGCGAGTACCTGCTTTCGGCAATCGCCGATGGCGCCGTGGCCTACGTTTCCGAGGTCGATTACGATGTTGATCTTCCCGCGGTGATTGTGAGTGATATTCGTCGCACGCTCGCCGTGGTGGCAGATGCCTTTTATGGGCACCCGTCGGGTAAGGTGAAGGTCTGCGCCTTTACAGGCACCAAGGGCAAGTCGACCTGCAGCTTTTATCTGCGCGGCATTCTCGCCAACGAGGCCAAGCTTACGGGCTGTCATCGACCCGCTCTTAATACGGGCATTGAGTTCGACGACGGCATCGAGGCAGGCCCTTCTAAACTGACGACTCCCGAATCCTTCCTGCTGCAGTCTCGCATCGCGCATGCTGCGGAGGCGGGTGCCCCGTGGCTGGTTATGGAGGCATCGAGCCAGGGCCTCAAATACGAGCGCACGGGCAAGATCGCCTTTGAAGTCGGCGCCTTTACCAATATTGGCGAGGATCACATTTCGCCGATTGAGCATCCGACGCTCGAGGATTACTTTGCCAGCAAGCTCAAAATCTTCTCGCAGAGCCGTTTTGCCGTGGTCAATCTCGATATGGATAAGGTCGATCGCGTGCTCGAGGCGGCATCTCGTTGCGAACGTACGGTGACGTTCTCCCTGACCGACGAGCGTGCCGACGTGCTCGCGCTGGCGATTCGTAATGACGACTGCGGCGTGGTGGCAACGGTGCGCACGCCCCGCTTTACGCGCGACATTGTGATTCCCACGCCGGTTAAGTTCAATGTGTCCAATGCGCTTGCCGCTATTGCCTGCGCCGAGGCCCTGGGCATTTCCGAAGAGGGTATCGTCCACGGCTTTGAGGGTGTCTTCGTTCCCGGCCGCATGGAGCTCTATCCGTCCGTATCGGGCAAAATCTTGGGCATCGTCGATTTTGCACATAACGGTATGAGCCTCGAGACGCTCCTGCGTGACTTGCGCGAGAACTATCCCGAGCGCGAGCTGGCGGTTGTATTTGGCGCTACGGGCGGTAAGGGTGTCGATCGGCGCACCACGATGGGTATCGCCGCTGGCAAGTATGCCGACCGAATCGTGATTACCGAGGATGACCCCGGCCCCGAGGATGTCGAGGATATTTGCGCCGAGATCGCGCGCAACGTTCAAGCGCAGGGAAATGATAACTGGCAAATCGTGACTGATCGCGTTGCCGCTATCGAGACTGCCGTGCGCGAAACCGTCCGTCCTGCCGTGGTCATCGTGACCGGTAAGGGCGAGGAAGAGCGTATGCTGCGGAAGAACGGACCCGAGCCTTGCGAGCGCGACGGTTCGATTCTCAAGCGCACCCTTGCGGCGTACGACGCCTAAGACCAGAAGCCCCTTCTACGTAAATGGAGTGACCATGTCCCACAATACCCTGCCGACCGTCGCTGAGCTTTCGGGTGAGATACGCGAGCGTCTTGCCAAGGTTAAGTACGTCTTTACCGACCTGGACGCCACCATGCTCGCGCCCGGCTCGTGCGTGCTGCGCGACAACGACGGCAACCCCTCGACCAAGCTCGTCGAGGCTGTCGTGGCACTTGCCCGCGCCGGCATCCAGGTGGTCCCCACCTCGGGCCGCAACCGCACCATGATCCACGAGGATGCACGCGTGCTCGGCCTCAACTCCTACATCGGCGAGATGGGTGGCCTGGTCATGTACGATCTCAAGGCCAACGATTGGGAGTATCTGACCGGCGATATGCCCTACGACCCCGCCTGCGGCCTCACGCCGCATCAGGTGATCGAGCAGACCGGCGTGTGCGAGAAGATTCTCGCCCGCTGGCCGCATAAGATCGAGTACCACAACGACATGTCGACTGGCTACAAGTACCGCGAGGTCACCGTCGGCATGCGCGGCGATGTGCCCGACGACGAGGTCCAGGCCATTCTTGATGAGGCTGGCTGCGGCCTGGTCTGGGCCTGCAACGGCCATCTGACCCATCTGTCCAAACCGACGACGCTCGAGCTCGAACGCGTCGAGGATGGCCGCGCGTTTAACATCAATCCCGCCGGCCTCAACAAGGGCGTTGCCATCGCACGTTTCTGTGAGCACCTGGGTATCGAGCGCGAGGAGACGCTGGCGCTCGGCGATTCCGAGTCCGACTTCTACATGGCTGACCACGTGGGCACGTTCTGCCTGGTCGAGAACGGTTTGACCAGCGCCGGCGCGCCCGAGTTCCTGGATGCCTGCGATAACGCCTACGTCACGCGCGGCAAGATTGTCGATGGCTGGGCGGCAACGGCAGAGCTGCTCGTCGCGGCCCGTTCGTAGTGCGGTCCTATCGCGCTGAGCCATATCTTTTCGAGAGAGAATCTGGTGAGGTAATGTCCGATATCGAGAATCCGGCAGGCGACACGCGCCCGATTGGCGTGTTCGATTCTGGTCTGGGCGGTCTGACGGTTGCACGCGCCATCGCAACGGCGTTGCCGCACGAGTCCGTCTACTACTTTGGCGACACCAAGCGCTGCCCCTACGGCACCCGCACCGAGGACGAGGTGCGCTCGTTTGCACTGCAGGCGGGCCGTTGGCTGTCGAAGCACGACGTCAAGATCATGGTCATCGCCTGCAATACGGCGACCGCTGCGGCCTTGCGTTTGGCCCAGCAGGTGCTCGACGTCCCCGTCATCGGTGTGATCGCGCCGGGCGCACGTGCGGCAATCAACAGCACCCGCACGCGCCGGGTGGGCGTGCTCGCCACCAACCTCACCATTCGCTCAGGCGCTTACACGCGTGCCATTCAGGACCTGGATGCCGGCGTCGACGTATACGGCTGCCCTGCCTCGAGTTTTGTCGAGGTCGTTGAGCACGAGCTCGCCTCGGGCGCGCATCTGCAAGAGCAGTGGCTCGAGAACGAGGACATCTTTGATACACCTGCCGTACGCGCGCTGGTCGGTGCCACGGTTGAACCGCTGCGCGACCACGGCATCGATACCGTGGTGCTCGGCTGCACGCATTTTCCGCTGCTCGTGGGGCCTATTCGCCATGCGCTGGGTCCCGGAGTGCGCGTGGTGAGCTCCGCCGAGGAGACCACGCGTGAGCTGACCGATATTCTCACGCGCCGCGAGCAGCTGGCAGGCGACGCAGCCGAGCCGCAGCATCGTTTTGCAACGACGTCCGATAACATTGCCGAGTTTGCGGTGGCGGGCAGCTTTATCTTTGGCCAGCCGCTCAAGAGCATTGAGCATATCGATATCGACGAACTGAAATAGATAAAAGGTCACCGACCAAAAGCTCATGTTCACCTTTTGCCGAAAGGATTTTCCATGGAGTATATGCAGGTCAATCGCGCCAACGGCCGCGCCGCCGATGAGCTGCGCCCCATCAAACTTACCCGTGGTGTTATGAAGCATGCCCACGGCTCGTGCCTGGCTGAGTTCGGTGACACGCGCGTGCTGTGTGCCGCCACCATTGAGGAGGGCGTGCCGGGCTGGCGCAAGGGCGCCAAGGCCGGTTGGGTAACGGCGGAGTACGCCATGCTGCCAGCATCGACCGGCAAGCGCTGCAAGCGCGAGCATGCCAACCGCAAGGGCCGCTCCATGGAGATCGAACGCCTCATCGGTCGCAGCCTGCGCACCGTCGTCAATATGAAGGCACTTGGCGAGTACACCGTTACCGTCGACTGCGATGTGATCCAGGCCGATGGCGGCACACGCACGGCGAGCATTACCGGCGCCTGGGTGGCGCTGCACGACGCCCTTGCCATGTGGGTCGAGGCGGGTAAGCTCGAGCGCATCCCGCTCACGGGCCAGGTCGCCGCGATTTCCATGGGCGTTGTCGACGGCAACACCCTGCTCGACCTGGATTATTCCGAGGACAGTCACGCCGAGGTCGACATGAACCTTGTCGCCACCGATACCGGTGAGATGATCGAGCTCCAGGGCACCGGCGAGCAGGCGCCCTTCGACCGCAAGCGCCTCAATGCCCTGCTCGATTTGGGCGACAAGGGCATTGCCGAGCTCATCGAGCTCCAGCGCCAAGCCCTCGTCTAACCTGCCAAAAAGGGACAGGTTTATTTTGGCAGGTTTTATCTGCGGAAACGCTGAACTGTAAGGCTGCTGCCGCGCGAGGGGAGGGGCTTGAGAGCCTAATTACCTTTTGTGTGGCGTTGTTATAAGAACAAGGAGGCCACTCATGGCACTTGAGAAGATCGACATCGACACCCTCGACCCGGCGGCGACCATCGTCGTGGCAACGGGCAACGCCCATAAGCTCACCGAGATCGAGGCCATTTTGGGCAAGGTTATGCCCGAGGTTCGCTTTGTGGCGCTCGGCCAGCTGGGCGATTTTGAGGACCCCGAGGAAAACGGCACGACGTTTTTGGAGAACGCCATCATCAAGGCGCAGGCTGCGGTGGAGGAGACGGGCCTTATGGCCATTGCCGACGATTCGGGCCTGGTCGTCGACGCGCTGGACGGTGAGCCCGGTGTGTATAGCGCGCGCTACGCGGGCGTTCACGGCGACGATGCCGCCAACAATGCCAAGCTGCTCGTGAATATGGAGGGCGTGGCCGACGAGGACCGCACTGCGCGCTTTATGAGCGTCGTCGCGCTCATCGACACGGACGGTTTGGTCACCTATGGTGAGGGCGCCTGCGAGGGCGTTATCGCGCACGAGGGCCGCGGCGATCACGGCTTTGGCTACGACCCGCTGTTCCTGCCGGTCGACACGCCGGGCAAGACCATGGCCGAGCTGACGGCGGATGAGAAGAACGTCATCAGCCATCGATTCCATGCGCTCGAGCACCTATCCGCCAAACTGACGGGCGAGGAGTAGGCCGTGCGTGCGGTGGTGCAGCGCGTGCTCAACGCCGGCGTGACGGTCGACGGCGAGTGCGTGGGCAAAATCGGGCGCGGCTATCTGGTGCTGCTGGGCGTGGGCCACGGCGACACGCGCGCCGAGGCCGATAAGCTGTGGGGCAAGCTCCGGGGCTTGCGCATTAACGAGGACGAGAACGGCAAGACCAACCTGGCCCTTGCCGATGTCGACGGCGAGGTTCTCGTGGTGTCGCAGTTCACGCTGTTCGCCGATTGCCGTCACGGCCGCCGCCCATCGTTTACGGATGCCGGCGCGCCCGATGTCGCTAACGAGCTCTACGAGTACTTCCTGACGCTTGTGCGCGAGGACGTTGAGCATGTGGCGCACGGTATCTTTGGCGCCGATATGAAAGTCGACTTGGTCAACGACGGCCCATTCACCATCGTCTTGGACACCGACAACCTTTAGGTTACGCGGTTTTACCAAACCGCGTAACAACTGGTCATGCGAGGTTGTCGTCTGGTACGTATTTGGGACGGGGCTTATTTAGCTACTTGCGTATGGCCACAACAGGGTGCTATAGTATTAGAGTTTTGTCTATCTTAGGGGTATTATCCCCTTTTTGAATTGCACCTTCTGGAGGCCCTGTTCATGGAAGAGATGGAAGTCAATCACGTCGACGACATCCACGAGAAGCTGACCGATATGGTGGGCGATCGCGTCAAGGTTAAGGCCAACATGGGCCGCACCCGCGTCGTCGAGCGCATGGGCACCATCAAGAGCGTCCACCCCGCCGTCTTCATTGTCGAGGTTGACGAGCGTCGCGGCCGCAAGTCGCGTCAGTCCTACCAGTATATCGATGTCCTCACCGGTCAGGTCGAGCTGTTCGACCCTGAGAGCGGCGAGCATATCTTTACCCCGCTCGGCAATCAGCTCGAGGAGCACTAACGGTGACCGATCGGTCCCTGACTCTTTCCGCGCCGGCAAAGATTAACCTCTACCTGGGGGTTCATACCGAGCGCGATGACCGTGGCTACCACAGGGTCGATTCCCTGATGACGGCCGTCGGTCTTTCCGATACCGTGACGGTCACGCCGGCGCAGGCGCTGACCGTTCAGACGGTTCCGGCATCAGATTTTCCCATGCAAAAGAATACGGCGTATCGGGCTGCGGTTGCTATGGCCGAGCATTATGGTCGCGAGGAAAACATCTGCGTGACGATTGAGAAGCGCATTCCATTGTGCGCCGGCTTGGGCGGCCCCTCGACGGATGCGGCCGCGGTCATTGTCGCCTTGGCGGAGCTCTGGGGCATTGATCGCACCGACCCAGCGCTCGACGACATTGCGCGGGGCATTGGTGCTGACGTCCCGTTCTTTTTGCACGCGAGCCCTTCGTTCTACGTAGGTGGGGGAGACGTGCTGGCAACTGAGTACCCCGCGCTGCCCGCGACGCCCGTCGTGTTGGTCAAGCCGCGCGAGGCGAGTGTTTCGACAATTGAGGCCTATCGACGTTTTGACGAGGCCCCGGTGCCTGCGGACAAGCCCGGCGCGATAGCTTCTGCCTTGCGTGCTGGTGATGCCGAGACGGCATATGCGCTCATCCATAACAACTTGGGTGTCATTTCCGCACAGATGGAGCCGCAGATTCAAACGGTTCTCGATTGGCTGCGTAAACAGGACGGCACCGTTGCTGTAGATGTGTGCGGATCGGGTGCCTGCTCGTTTGCCATTTGCGACACCGCCGCCATGGCCGAAAGGCTTGCCGACGCTGCCCAGCAAAACGGCTGGTGGTCCTGCGCGACGGAGCTCATTCCCAACACGGTTCGCGTTGAAGTGCCAAAGAAGTAAAAATTTCTCTAGCACACGACGGAAATCTTTGTTACTATAGTCGAGCTAACGGGTTGTGGCTCAGTTTGGTAGAGCACTGCGTTCGGGACGCAGGGGTCGCTGGTTCAAATCCAGTCAACCCGACCAGAGCATGAGGAGGGACCGCTTCTTGCGGTCCCTTTTTTTTAGCTATTGTTGTGATACCGCGATACCCGCGGTATACTCATTCGAGCTTGTCTCGCTGTATTGTGGAGGTCTACATGTTTGGACTGAGGGCTCCTGAGCTCATCATTATTCTCGTCGTTGTCCTGATTATCTTCGGGCCCAAGAACCTGCCGAAGCTCGGCAAGTCCCTCGGCTCTACCGTCAAGAATATCCGCGAGGGTATGGAGGGCGACGATAAGGCCGAGACCAAGCAGGCCGAGGAGGTCGTGGTCGAGCAGTCCGAGGAGGACAAGGAGATCGCTGAGCTCGAGGCCAAGCTCGCTGCTGCCAAGAAGAAGCAGGCAGAGGACAGCGACGCGGACGCAGAGTAGTCCCATCCCTTTGGGGTGAGCACCTGACCGGCTTGCCCGCAGGCTAGCCGGTCTTTTTCGTTTTGTTGACAGTTGATTGTTGATCAGAGTTGGGGAGATATCCGTATGGACGCAAGCCAGATCGTACTGACCGCTGAGGGCCGCCAGAAGCTCGTCGAGGAGCTCGCTTGGCGTGAGGGCGATTACGCCAAGGAGATCGTCGAGGACATCAAGGAAGCCCGCGCGTTCGGCGACCTTTCGGAGAACTCCGAGTACGACGCCGCTAAGGACAAGCAGGCCCAGAACGCCGCTCGTATTGCCGAGATCCAGGCCATCCTCGCCAACGCTCAGGTTGCTGCCACCACGGGCGACCTGACCGTCTCCATCGGTTCCACCGTTTCGCTGATTGATCCCAACGGCGAGGTCATGGAAGTCACGCTCGTTGGTACCACCGAGACCAACTCGCTCGAGCACAAGATCTCCAACGAGTCTCCGGTCGGTCACGCCATCATCGGTCACGGCGAGGGTGATTCCGTCGAGGTCGTTACGCCTTCCGGCAAGACTCGCGTCTACACCATCGCCAAGATCGCACGCTAGACCACGGTCCCGCGTAAAGGTATGTTTTCGCTCCCTGGGACCGAATCCTGGGGAGCGTTTTAGTTTGAGGAGCTAACTTATGGCAGAGAACCAGAACGCCGCCGATCAGGCATCGACGCTCAACGACGAGCGCGCCACCCGCCTGGCCAAGCGCGCCGCCCTGTTCGAGGCGGGCCAGAACCCCTATCCCGAGCACTCTGAGCTTGAGGACTACGTCGCCGATATCGAGGCTAAGTACGCCGAGCTTGCCGATGGCGAGGACACCGAGGACGTCGTGAAGATCGCCGGCCGCGTGGTCGCCAAGCGCGGTCAGGGCAAGATCATGTTCATCGTCGTGCGCGATGCGACTGCCGAGATTCAGCTGTTCTGCCGCATCAACGACATGGACGAGGCCGCCTGGAATACGCTCAAGGCCCTCGACCTGGGCGACATCCTGGGCGTGACCGGCGTGGTCGTGCGCACCCAGCGCGGCCAGCTTTCCGTTGCCCCTAAGAGCGCGACCCTGCTTTCCAAGGCCGTTCGTCCGCTGCCCGAGAAGTTCCACGGTCTTTCCGACAAGGAGACCCGCTATCGCCAGCGCTATGTCGATCTGATCGCCAACGACGACGTTCGCGAGACCTTCCGTAAGCGTTCGCAGATTCTCTCTACCTTCCGTCGCTTTATGGAGTCCGACGGTTACATGGAGGTCGAGACCCCCATCCTGCAGACCATCCAGGGCGGCGCTACCGCCAAGCCGTTCATTACCCACTTCAACGCGCTCGATCAGGAGTGCTACCTGCGTATTGCCACCGAGCTCCATCTCAAGCGCTGCATCGTCGGTGGTTTTGAGCGCGTGTTCGAGATCGGCCGCATCTTCCGTAACGAGGGCATGGACCTTACCCACAACCCCGAGTTCACCACGATGGAGGCCTACCGTGCCTTCTCAGACCTCGAGGGCATGAAGGCGCTCGCCCAGGGTGTCATTAAGGCGGCTAACAAGGCCATCGGCAACCCCGAGGTCATCGAGTACCAGGGCCAGACCATCGACCTTTCTGGTGAGTGGGCCAGCCGTCCCATGACCGACATCGTCTCCGACGTGCTCGGCAAGCAGGTCACCATCGACACGCCGGTCGAGGAGCTTGCTGCCGCCGCGCGCGAGAAGGGCCTGGAGATCAAGCCCGAGTGGACTGCCGGCAAGATCATCGCCGAGATTTACGATGAGCTGGGCGAGGACACCATCGTCAACCCGACCTTCGTGTGCGATTACCCCATCGAGGTCAGCCCGCTTGCCAAGCGTTTTGAGGACGACCCGCGCCTGACGCACCGCTTTGAGCTGGTCATCGCCGGCCACGAGTACGCCAACGCATTCTCCGAGCTCAACGACCCGGTCGACCAGGCTGAGCGCTTTGCTGCCCAGATGGCCGAGAAGGCCGGCGGCGACGATGAGGCTATGGAGTATGACGAGGACTACGTGCGCGCCCTCGAGTACGGTATGCCTCCCGCGGGCGGCATTGGCATTGGTATCGACCGCGTGGTCATGCTGCTTACTAACCAGGCTTCTATCCGCGACGTCCTGCTGTTCCCGCACATGAAGCCCGAGAAGGGTTTCCAGTCCGGTGCCGCTGCCGCCAAGGCTGCAGAGGCCGGCAACGCCGCGAGCCCATTCGTTAAGTCGCTTAAGCCCACGCTCGATTACTCCAAGATCGCCGTTGAGCCGCTGTTTGAGGAGTTCGTCGACTTTGATACCTTCTCCAAGAGCGATTTCCGCGCTGTGAAGGTCAAGGCATGCGAGGCCGTCAAGAAGTCCAAGAAGCTGCTGAACTTTACGCTCGACGACGGTACCGGTACCGACCGCACCATCCTCTCCGGTATTCACGCTTATTACGAGCCCGAGGACCTGGTCGGCAAGACCTTGCTCGCCATCACCAACCTGCCTCCGCGCAAGATGATGGGCATCCCCAGCTGCGGCATGCTCATCAGTGCCATCCACGAGGAGGATGGTGAGGAGCGCCTCAACCTGATCCAGCTCGACGCCTCCATCCCCGCCGGCGCAAAGATGTACTAACTAGTTACGCGGTTCTACGAACCGCGTAACGGCTCGACGCTGCGCGGTCCGCATTTGGGCAATCTGACGTTCAACTTCAAGGGCGCGACCAGAAGGTCAGCGCCCTTTCGTTTCACGTCACCTTGCCTCAAATGCGGCCCGCTCGCTCATATGACCCAATCCGCTGTCAAGAGCCACAATGGCCCCGCCGACCG
>CAVALS010000081.1:0-3088 GCA_963589385.1 Bacteroidaceae bacterium | reverse complement strand
ACGCTCGACGAGATGTTCGAGGTGCTCACGCTGGTGCAGACGCACAAGGTCAAGCGCATGCCGCTCGTACTGGTGGGCAGCGAGTACTGGCAAGGCCTGTTCGACTGGCTCAACGGCCCGGTGATGGATGCCGGCATGATTAGCCCGCTCGATCCAGACCTCGTCCACATCACCGACGACCTCAACGAGGCCGTCGACATCGCCCTGAGCGGGTTGATATAGGGCGAGCGTGCCTGTCGTTGTAGTATTGTGAATGGCAGACTGATGCTATTTAACATCAGTCTGCCATCTAAATTGGGTATACTGATGCAAAAGACGAGGCGAGGAGGTCGCGTATGTCCACTGCAACGGTTAAGCCTACGACGGTTCGCATCGAAGAGGGGCTCAAGGAGCAGGCGACTGAGTTCTTGGATACGGTTGGTCTAAGTCTCAATTCGTATCTCAACCTTGCTGTTCGGCAGCTGGTAAATCAGCGAAAGATTCCTTTTGAGATCGTAGGAAGGGCAGAGGTGCCCAACGAGGCGACGAGACGCGCCATGGTGATCGCCGAGGCTCATGAGTTGGGGATTTTGACGGACGACAGCCCGTCATTCAATAACGCTGATGAGCTTATATCGTTCCTCGATGAGGACTAGCGATGTTTGAGATTAAAGTCGAGGCTCAGTTTAAGGCGGATTACAAACGGACGATGCGCATCCATCCGCAGCTAAAAACCGAGTTTAGGGCGGCGGTCGCAGAGCTTGCAGCTCACGGCTCGCTTCCCGCGGAATATGGCGCCCATGAGCTTTCAAACCCGGGCGGCAACTACAACGGCCACATCGATTTCCATCTATCCGATGGCTTGGTCGACGTGGTCGTTCTCTACTTGCCGCATAAGACTAATCCTGTGATCCGGCTGGTCAGAATGGGCTCTCATGAGGAGCTGTTCCAGGGTCCGCAGGGCTGATTGCCGATTTCTAAGTTGCGGTGGAATAGGGATTGATTTGCGGCCGATAAGCCAAAAACAGTCCCTATTTCACCGCAACTGATGTGGGCGTCCCTAGCGAGTTGGCTGGTAGCAGGGGCAGTAGCTGATGGCGATGGCATCGACGCCTACGTGGGTGGCGATGGTGCAGCCGATGGGGCCGGTGCCGGCGTCTACGTAGTCCTGGCCCGCGAGCGCCTCGTTGACAAGTTCCTGCTCCTCGGCGGCGCCGGTCGTGAGCACGCGCACGCTTGAGCCCGGGTGCTCGTCCAAAAACGCGAGGCAATCTGCCATGGTGTTCGCAACGATGCGCTTGGCTCCGCGGCCCTTCTTGATGGCCTTGATCTCGCCTGACTGCCACTCCGGCGAAACGGCCAGGCGAATGTTGAGCATCTGCGTGAGCTGGCCGGCGAGCTTGGGCGCGCGGCCGTTCTTAACGAGGTTCTCGAGCGTGCGGGGAATCAGCAGCAGGTGGGCGTCGGGCAGCGTCGCGCGGATCTGCGCCTCGGTCTCGTCCAGGCTGCGGCCGTCCTCGCGCATGGCCAGCGCGTACTCCACCAGCAGGCCCTCGGCGCCCGAGCCGGTGCGCGAGTCGATGCAGCGCACGTCGAGCTCGTGCGTTTCGGCCGTCAGGCTGGCGTTGGCATAGCAGGCGGACCACTCGCTGCACAGCGAGATAAAGATCGCGCTGTCGTGGCCGTCAGCACGCACGCGGTCAAAGAGTGCCTTGAACTCGCCGGCGCTCGGCTGCGAGGTGTGCGGCAGCTGCTCGGAGCCGGCCATGCGCGCGACGTACTCCTGGGCGGTAATCTGTACCTGGTCGAGCAGGTCCTCGCCCTCGATAATCACATGCAGCGGAATCACGTAAATGCCGAGCTCTTGGGCGCGGGCGGGGGAGATGTCCGACGTGGAGTCGGTTATGATGGCAAAAGACATAATTGCACCTTTCGTTGGGGCGCTTGCGCGCCGCCTTCTGAGAGCAAAGTGCGACAAGTATAGTAGAGTCGTTCCACATTACTAGGTTCAATTGTTGAATAGTCAACAGTTTGAAGTGTCGGTGTGGAAATCATCAACTGGGGAAGAGGAATGCCGATGGAGGCACTGGAGATATGCAAGCGGCCGGTCGTGCTGTTCGATTTCGATGGCACGGTGGCCGATACGGGCCGGGCGGTGATGACCTCGACGCGCAAGACGCTGACTGCGCGCGGGTTTTCGGAGACGCAGATGGGTGACCTGCGCCGTATGATCGGGCCGCCCCTGTGGAAGAGCTTCCATGACTTTTATGGCTTCTCCCGCGAGGAGTCGCTTGTGGTGGCCGATGAGTACCGCGCCTTTTTTGATGAGCTGGGACCGGAAGAGTACCCCGTGTTCGATGGGATCCCCGAGCTGCTCGATGGCCTTGTCGCGCAGGGGCATCGCTTGGCCGTGGCAACGTCACGCATGGAGGCGAAGTGTATCGACATGGTGGGAGAGCTGGGACTTTCTCAGTTTGAGGCGGTGGTTGGCATGAATCCGCCGCAGGGGCGCGAGACCAAGGCCGATTCGGTCCGCGATGCCCTGGCAGAGCTCGGTGCGACGGCGGGCGATGCCGTGATGATCGGCGATCGCTTTAACGACGTCGAGGGCGCGCACGCGATGAGCGTGCCGTGCATTGGTATCTATTCGGGCGCGGCGGCGCCGGGCGAGCACGAGGCGGCGGGTGCCGATGCAGTGGTGCACTCGGTGGCCGAGCTTGCTAAACTTTTCGCTATCTAATAGACGTAATGTGAGGGGCGGGCGTACCCGTCGCTCATTGGTAAGGAGGTCGTCCATGAATCAGGTGGAGCAGAGCGTTACCGAGTATGTCGACGAGGTCTGGGAAGATGTCGTCGCCGATATCGATCAGCTGGTGAGCTATCCGTCCGTGGCCGTTGCTGCCAATGCAGAGCCCGGTGCGCCGTTTGGCCGCCCGGTCCGTGACGCGCTCGATTGCGCGCTCGGCATCGCGCAGAAGCTCGGCTACCAGACGAGCGATGACGAGGGCTTTGTGGGAATCGCCGATATTCCGGGCCGCGGCGATAAGCAGCTCGCGACCATCTGCCATGTGGACGTGGTGCCCGCTGGCCCCGGTTGGAACACCGACCC
>CAVALS010000080.1:0-3846 GCA_963589385.1 Bacteroidaceae bacterium | reverse complement strand
ACCGCACTCAACTGCCCAGTCCAGCAGCTGGATGAGCTTGGACTCCTTGGTCACAATGTCGGCAGCTAACTTACCGGTGAGCTTGCCGTCCATGACTTCCAGGCGGTTGGCCAGGCAAAAATCGATGCCCGCGGCGGTTACGATCTTGTCAGCGACCTCGTGGAAGCCGCCGCTTACCACGCCGACCTTCCAGCCCTTGCTGTGTGCCGAGCGCACAAGCTCTAACGCGCCGGGGGTAAACGTCACGCGCTCAAAGGTGCGCTCGAACACACTCTCGTCCAAGCCGGCAAGCAGCCCCACGCGTTCCTCGAGCGCCTGCTTAAAGTCGAGCTCGCCGCGCATGGCGCGCTCGGTGATCTTCGCCACTTGCTCGCCTACGCCGGCCTCCTCGCCCAACAGGTCGATGACCTCCTGGTTGATGAGCGTGGAGTCGATATCCATAACGATGAGGCGTGCAGTCATGGCGGGCCTTTCCGAGTGCAGTTGTATTGGGGCACATTGTCGCACGTCGCAAGCCTGGGCGACGGCCACGGTGCGTCAATTGTTTCGTCTCCGTCAAGTCTTTGGGCAAGAGTTACTTTTCCGCGGCACATCGACACAGGTGCGATAAGATAGAACGCCATGTCCGGCTGCGCGGTTTACGCAGGCTGGGCAAATCTGTACGACGCCGCCCGGAACGACACGGGGCGGCACAGATCCATAAAGGAGGATCACTGGTATGAGCCAGACCCGTCCCATCGACGAGCATTCCATGCACACCCGTACCTGCGGCGAGCTTCGCCGCGAGAACGTGGGCGAAGAGGTCACCCTCACCGGTTGGGTGAGCCGTCGCCGTGACCACGGCGGCCTTATCTTCTGCGACCTTCGCGACCGCGAGGGCATCACGCAGCTCACCTTCGACCCCGAGCACTCCGACGGCGACGCCTTTAAGATCGCCGAGACCATGCGTCCCGAGTGGCCCATCAAGATCCACGGCGTCGTGCGCTCCCGTGGCGAGGAGACCACCAACACCAAGCTCGCGACCGGCGAGATCGAGGTCTTGACCGACCACGCCGAGGTGCTCAACACGTCTGTCACCCCGCCGTTCCAGATCGAGGACGGTATCGAGACCAGCGAGGACACCCGTCTGCGCTATCGCTATCTGGATCTCCGCCGTCCCGAGATGATGGCCAACCTCAAGCTGCGCTCCGACTTCACCTTTGCCATTCGCGAGGCGCTGCACAACCGTGAGTTCATGGAGGTCGAGACGCCCTCCCTGTTTAAGTCCACGCCCGAGGGCGCCCGTGACTTCATCGTCCCCAGCCGTATTCAGCCGGGCAACTTCTACGCCCTGCCGCAGTCCCCGCAGCTCCTGAAGCAGCTGCTCATGGTCGGTGGCGTCGAGCGCTACTACCAGGTTGCCAAGTGCTTCCGCGACGAGGACCTGCGTGCCGACCGTCAGCCCGAGTTCACCCAGGTCGATATCGAGATGTCCTTCGTGGACCAGAATGACGTCATGAGCGCGCTCGAGGAGGTCCTGGCCGACGCCTTCGGCCGCATGGGCGTCGAGATGCCCACGCCGCTGCGTCGCATGGACTACTGGGAGGCCATGGACACCTATGGCTCCGACAAGCCCGATACCCGCTATGGCATGCACCTGGTCGACCTGACCGACATCTTTGCCAACTCCAAGTTCAAGGTCTTTGCGACTGCCGCAAACGAGGAGGGCTCTGCCGTCAAGGCCATTAACGCCAAGGGCGCCGGTGCCTGGGCACGTGCCAAGATCGATAAGCTCGCCGGCGTGGCTTCCACGTTTGGCGCCAAGGGCCTGGCTTGGATCGCCTTCCGCGAGGACGGCTCTATCAACAGCCCCATCGTCAAGTTCTTCTCGGACGAGGAGATGGCGGCTCTGCGCGAGCGCATGGACGTCGAGCCCGGCGACCTTGTGATGTTTGCCGCCGGCCCGCGTCTGCTCTCTGACGAGATCCTGGGCGGCATGCGTTCTCACATGGCCAGCGCGCTCGAGATCAAGCGCGAGGGCCACGACTTCCTGTGGGTCGTCAACTTCCCGCTGTTCCACTGGGATGAGGACCGCAAGGCTTACGCTGCCGAGCACCAGCCCTTCACCCTGCCGACCGAGACCGACATCGCCAAGATCGAGGCCGATCCGTTGGCAGCCGGTTCTTGCACCTACGACTTTGTCATGGACGGCTTTGAGGCCGGCGGCGGCGGTATGCGTATCCACAACGCCGAGATGCAGATGTCCATGCTCAAGCTCCTGGGCTTTACCGAGGAGCGTGCCGAGTCTCAGTTCGGCTTCCTCATGGAGGCACTCAAGTTTGGTGCGCCCCCGATGGGCGGTTTCGCTCTGGGCCTGGACCGCGTGTGCATGCTGCTCACCGGTTCCGACTCCATCCGCGACGTCATGGCGTTCCCCAAGACGGCCAGCGGCTCCGACCTCATGTCGGGCGCCCCGAGTGCCGTTAGTGGCGCCCAGCTCAAGGACGTCAGCCTGCGCCTGATGTAGGCGAGCGACTACATATTGCCTGTAACGAGGGAAGGACGTGTGCCTTCCCTCGTTTTTTTCGGAACGGGGGTGCGCCGGTAACGTACAATAGCTACCACGTGGCTGGGTTTTGCCGGCCGAATGTGCGATGTCGTGGGAGGGGACATGGTCGAGTTTACAAAGACGATTAAAGATCCGTTGGGATTGCATGCCCGCCCGGTTGCGCTGCTTTATGACATTATCGCCAAGCATCGTAGTGACGTGTCGGTTTCGATTGGCAATCGTCATGTCGATGGCCGCGACGTTATAGGGCTCATGGCACTCTGTGGCGAATGTGGCGAGGACATCGTGTTCCGCGTTTCGGGCGTGGATGAGGCCTCCTGTGTCACATCGATCAGAAATCTCTCGCTCTAAGCATGATAGGGCGCGGTAAAGGATGGTCCTTTGCCGCGCCTTTTTGTTTCGTATAGGAAACTTTTTCGAAATCTGAATGGGGACCCTTTCCAAAAAGTTAACCACGTGCTAGTTTACTATAGCGAACATAGACGTGGTTAACTTTTTACGCGTCGATGTTGAGGACGAACTGACGTTAGGAGCAACTCATGTCTTGCGGACCGCAGATGCCGGCCATGCCGCTTTCGATGGTAAAAGCGGGCGAAACCGTGCGCGTGTCTCGTGTAAAGGGCAATGAGGACATGAAGCACCACCTCAAGGACCTCGGCTTTGTCGAGGGCAACGAAATCCACGTGGTTAGCTCGAGTGGCGCCAATATCATCGTCACGGTGCTGGGCGCACGCTTTGGCATCGATTCCAAGGTTGCCATGCACATCATGACTGTCGGTTAGTCGACGGCATTTCTGTACGCACTGAAAGGGGGACAAGTAAATGAAGACGTTGGGTGACGTTAAGGTGGGCGAGAGCTCCACCATCGTCAAGCTTCACGGTGAGGGTGCGCTTCGCCGCCACCTTATGGACCTGGGGCTCATCAAGGGCACTTCGTTCAAGGTCGTGAAGGTCGCGCCGCTCGGTGATCCGGTCGAGATCAACGTGCGCGGCTACGAGCTTTCCATCCGCAAGGAGGAGGCGGCCGTCGTCGAGGTCCAGTAAGGGCTTGCGACGTATATTTCTGCAGATAAAGTTAGGTTTTTCTAACTTAATGCAGCATCTTTGAAGCACATTATCCAGCCTGCGCGGAGAAAGCAGCGCAGGCACACAAGGAAGAAGGATTGAATGGCGGATTCTCAGATCCATGTCGCGCTGGCGGGTAACCCCAACTGCGGCAAGACCACGCTTTTCAACCTGATCACCGGCGCCAACGGCTACGTTGGCAACTGGCCCGGCGTCACGGTTGAGAAAAAGGA
>CAVALS010000079.1:0-10384 GCA_963589385.1 Bacteroidaceae bacterium | reverse complement strand
TCCTCGTCGAACTCGAACCACTCGTTGCCCAGGCTCTTGATCGAAACCAAGCCTTCGACCTGCGTTAGGTCCAAGCGCACAAAGAGGCCCATGCTGCTAACCCACGAGACGGTTCCGGCATAGCGCTCGCCCAGACGGTCCTCATAGTACTGGGCAATCTTGATCTTTTGCGTCGCATGGCTGGCGGCATCTGCCGCGCGCTCGGCATCGCTGCATGCGCGGCAAATCTGCGGCAGAATGCGCGGCAGCGACTCGCGCCCCTTGCCGATCAGCCGCGGCGTACGGACCAAGGCGTCCTTGCCGCCGAGCTGCCCATAGGCCAACTGCAGCTTGAGTACGCGGTGCACCACCAGATCGGGGTAGCGACGGATAGGACTCGTAAAGTGACAGTAGCACGGCGCGGCGAGCGCAAAGTGGCCCTCGTTGCGCGGCTTGTACAGTGCGCGCTGCATGCTGCGCAGAAGCAGCGTGTTGACGAGCGGTGCGTTGGCCGTACCGGCGGCAGCATCGACTGCAGCCTGCAGCTCATCGGGACTCCCCAGGGCAATACCGGCAGCACGGCGATCGTCGATGATGCCTAGCTGAGCCAGCGCAACGGCGGCACCGTGCAGGCTATCGGGGCTCGGATCCTCATGCACGCGATAGCAGGCCTCGATATCACGGTCTGCCAGCCACTCTGCAACGCACTCGTTGGCGAGCAGCATAGCTTCCTCGATAAGCGACGTGGCACACGAACGCTCACGCGCCACAATCTGCACGGGCACTCCGTCCTCATCCAATAGAGCGCGAATCTCGGCCGTGTCAAAATCGACTGAGCCGCGGGCGCGACGAATACGACGGCGAAGTTCGGCGAGTTCGTTGGCGGCGACAAGGAAATCGCCGAGGTCGATGTTGTAGCCGCGGGCGGTCTCCTCGCACGCAAGACCGCGCTCAAGCGCTTCCTCGCGCAAGGTCTCGGCAGCCGCAACATCCTCAGCGGTGCCTTCCAACACCGAATACTCAACCGCGCCGGCACGCACCAGCAGCGCCTCGGCGCCGTCATAGTCCATACGCACACGCGAGCGAATCACGCTGGGGTACGGATCGAAATGCCGCACGCGACCCTGCGCATCGAGCTCAATGTCAACGGTAAACGCAAGACGGTCCTCGTCAGGGCGAAGCGAGCACAGGTCACAGGACAGGCGTTCGGGCAGCATGGGAAGCACGCGATCGGCCAGATACACCGATGTCGTGCGATGGCGAGCCTCAAGATCGATATGCCCGTCCCAAGCAACATAGTGTGAAACGTCGGCGATATGCACACCCAGCTTGTAGCCACCCTCGGGCGTTCGCTCCAGCGAAATGGCGTCGTCAAAGTCGCGCGCGTCGACCGGGTCGATCGTGATGACAAAGCGGTCGCGCAGATCGCGGCGGAGCGGGTCCTTAAGCGCCGCGGACACATCGAGCGAAAGCCCCTCGGCCTCGTCCAGCGCGGCCTCGGGATAGCTATCGGTATAGCCGTAACGCGCCATCACATATTGAACGCCCAAATCGGGCGCGTCATCTCCGCCAATGCGGCGTTCGATCGTCACAGTGCCCGATTCCAGGCGCGTCGGGTAGGTCAAAATGCGCGCGACAACGGCATCACCCGGGTGGACGCCCAGACGATTCGCCGAGGCATCCTCGGGCAGAATGAAGAAGTCGGCCTTCAGGCGCGAATCGAGCGGCTCAATCACACCGAGCGGACCGGCGGTCTGGTACGTGCCCACCACGCTTATAGCTGCGCGCTCAACCACGCCCTCGATCACGGCGCGACGCTCGCCATGCGGGCTGTTCTTAATGCTCACGGCAACGGTATCGCCGTCCATGATCTCACGCTTGCCGCGACCCATGACCTTGTAGTCGCCATTCTCGGTTATGACATAGGCACTGTGCTCATGGAGCTGCACGCGCCCGGTCAGGCTCGGACGGCGTTCGCTGCGCACCGGCCCGCGCTTATTGCGAGCTCCACGCTTATGCTTGTTATTGCGCCCCATGGCGCCTCCTAACTATCGATTGCGAACTCCAAAGAGTCTACCCAAATGATTCGCTTTCCTGCCGTCCCCTAGGGATCAAAAAACGGGCCGCCCCATAAGAGACGACCCGTTGGAAGGGATGAATTCCAGGCATGCCTACACGCGCAGGTAGCGACGCATGGCGATGGCAGAACCAAAGAGGCCGATAATCACGCCGACCAGAATCAGCGCAGCATAGGTCACCAGGTAGTACTGCATCGGCAGGGCAAACGACATCCAGCCGATGCTCTCCTGCAGACGCGGAATCATCAGATTGCGCAGCAGCTCTAGAACGCCGATGGAAAGCAGCGAGCCCAAAATGGCCTGCAGTACGCCCTCGGTGATAAACGGGCCGCGAATGAAGCCGTTGCTGGCGCCGACCAGACGCATAATCGCAATCTCACGACGACGCGCCGTGATGGACAGGCGAATCGTGTTGTTGATGAAGATGAAAGCGATAAAGGTCAGAAGGCCAACGAGCACCACGGCGGCGATGCGGATGTAGTTGGTCACCTGGAACAGGCGGCTCACTTCCTCCTGGCCGTACAGCACGCTCGCGTTGACGTCGCCGTCATCCGCGATCTTCTGGAAATCGGCATCCTTCTTGAGCTTCTTGGCCGTGCTCTCGACCTTGGACGGATCGTCCATCTCAATTGCAAACGAAGCCGGCAGCGGGTTCTGGCCATCGAGCGCGCTCATGGTGGCGTCGGCGTTGCCCGACATCTTGCTCGTATACTCGGCCAGCGCGTCGTCCTTGTCCTTATAGGTCACGGACTTGACGTTATTCCATGTCTTAAGCTCGGCCTCAAAAGCCTGAACATCGGCCTGATCGGCGTCATCGCTAATGAACGCGTTGATGACAACCTGATCCTCGACGGTGCCGATCACGGAGTTCAGCATCGCGGAGCCCATGATGAACAGGCCGATGATAAACAGCGAAAGGAAGATCGTGATGACGGCGCCGAGCGAGGTAGTCCAGTTACGGAAGAAGTGGCTGATTGCCTCTTTGAAGGAGTAGCCCACGTTAGTTGGTGCCATAGTTGCCGTAACCTCCCCTCTCCTGGTCGCGGATAACGTGGCCGCCCTCAAGGGCGATCACGCGACGGTGCATGCTATCGACCATCTCGCGGTCGTGCGTGGCGACGATCACGGTGGTGCCGGTGCGGTTAATACGCTCGAGCAGCTTCATGATGCCCAGCGAGATCGCCGGGTCGAGGTTACCCGTGGGCTCGTCGCAGATCAGCAGCGGCGGACGGTTGACCATAGCGCGGGCGACGGCAACGCGCTGCTGCTCGCCACCGGAAAGCTGGTCGGGTAGCGAGTCCATCTGATCGGCCAGACCGACCAGACGCAGCACCTCGGGCACCTGGCTGCGAATGACGCCCTTGGGCTTGCCGATGCACTGCAGGGCAAACGCCACGTTTTCGTAGGCGGTTTTTTGCGGCAGAAGCTTAAAGTCCTGGAACACGGCGCCAATCTGGCGGCGCAGGAACGGAACCTTGCGGTTCTTGATCTTCATGAGGTCCTGACCGGCAACCAGGATGCGACCGCTCGTCGGCTTGACGTCGCGGTTGAGCGTAGACAGCAGCGTGGTCTTACCCGAGCCGGAGTGACCGACCAGGAAGACGAACTCGCCCGGATAGATCTCGATGTTGATGTCGTCGAGTGCAGGCTTGTTGGGCTGTGCCGGATAGATCTTGGTGACATGCTCCATAAGGATGACGGGCTCGACACCGGCCTGCTTGGCCATCTTCTTGCGGCTGGCCTGCGGATCGATGGGCGCAAACACCGACGTAAAATCGGGGTTGTTGAGCGCGTTATCGAGGCTTGCGACCTCGGCGGCCTGATCGCTCTCGACCACCGGGGCAGCAGGCTGCGTAGGGTCGGGAATAGCGGCAAAGAGACCGGACTGCGCAGGCTGAGGAGCCGGCGTCGCAGGGGCCAAGGGGTCGGGAATGCCGGCCATGGTAGGCTGCGGCGTGGCGGCACCAGCCTGAGGCTGCTCCACGCGAGCGGTCACGGCCTGAACGGGCTCAAAACCCGCCGTGCCGGAAAGCGCGACATCGCTGGTTGGATTGTAGGCAAAGGGATCGGATGCCGGCTGTGCCTGATCTGCCGGCTGAACGGGGGCCTGAGCAACAGGCTGGCCCTCTGAATCCGGAGTGGCGAAACGACTGCCCTGGACGCCTGTCTGCGTCTTGGGGGCATCATCGCCCGCACCGGAGGTACGGAAGTGGTTACCCACTGGTGCTCCTTATCGTCGTGCGTTTAAACTACATGAGCGCTTAATATTTTAGCAGCATTAGCTTTGCTGCACATAAGAAGCATGGCCGTGTTTGGGTCCCTCCGGCCGGGCACAGGGTTACTTTCCAAATCGTCCTCGGACATGTCGGAGCCTCCGCTGCGCACTACGTGCGGCGGGGGCTCCTCCGTCCTGCGGAAAGATTTGGAGAGTAACCCTGTGTCCGGCCTGCGGTAACTATGGGGCCGGCGCACCAACTTGAGATGCTGTGCATACAAAGTTGGGAGGGTCTGAATTGCGCTTTGCCGTACTGGGCCCTTTTCCCAAAAGTGGGCCTTGCTTGGCGGGGCATCTTTGGAAGTTGCGGTGAAATAGGGACTGTTTTGCCAGTTTAAAGGTTTAATCAGTCCTTATTTCACCGCAACTGAAACGGGGCGCCCCCTTGTTGAGAGCGCCCCGTTCGCATTTCTATGCTGTTGGCATGAGACCGCCTGCGAGCCGTCTTGTCTTATGCCAAGAACTCCTTGGTGGTCGCCACGATGTTGGCAGCGTCCAGGCCGTACTTGTGCAGGAGCTCGGCACCCGGGCCGGACTCGCCGAAGGTGTCGTTGACGCCAATTTTCTTGAGCGGCGTCGGGCACTGCTCGCACAGGACGTCGGCGACGGCGCTGCCCAGGCCACCGATCACGGAGTGCTCCTCGACGGTCACGACGTGACCGGTCTTGGTGGCGCTCTTGACGATCAGGTCGGCGTCGATGGGCTTGATGGTGTGCATGTTGATGACCTCGGCATCGATGCCCTCGGCAGCAAGCTGCTCAGCGGCCTCGAGCGCCTCGCCGACCATCAGGCCGCAGGCGATGATGGTGACATCGGTGCCCTCGCGCATGACGATGCCCTTGCCCACCTCGAACTTGTAGGTCTCGGGGTCGTTGATAACCGGCGAGGCCAGACGGGCGAAGCGCATGTACACGGGGCCGTCGCACTCGTAGGCGGCGCGCGTCACGGCGCGGGCCTCGATGTCGTCGGCGGGAACGATCACGGTCATGCCGGGGATGACGCGCATGAGGGCGATATCCTCGCAGCACTGGTGCGTGGCACCGTCCTCGCCCACCGAAATACCGGCGTGCGTGGCACCGATCTTAACGTTGAGATGCGGGTAGCCGATGGAGTTGCGGACCTGCTCAAAGGCGCGGCCGGCGGCAAACATGGCAAAGCTGCTCGCGAAGGCGACGCGGCCGGTGGTCGCGATACCGGCGGCAACACCCATCAGGTTGCTCTCGGCGATGCCCACATCGAAGAAGCGGTCGGGGCAAGCGGCCTTAAACTTACCGGTCTGCGTGGCGGCGGCCAGGTCGGCGTCGAGGACCACAAAGTCATCATGCTCGTTGGCGAGCTCGACGAGGGCCTCGCCGTAGCTTACGCGCGTGGCAATTTTCTTGACGTCTGCCATCCTAGAGCTCCTCTCCGGCGGCCGTGAGCTCTGCCATGGCCTGCTCAAACTGTTCATCGTTGGGGGCCTTACCGTGCCAACCCACCTGGTTCTCCATAAAGGAGACGCCCTTGCCCTTCGTGGTCTCGGCGATAATGGCGGTCGGCTGACCCTTGGTGGCGCGGGCCTCGGCAAAGGCGGCGCGGATCTGGTCGAAGTCGTTGCCGTCGGCGAGCTCCACCACATGGAACTTGAAGGCGCGGAACTTGTCGGCGAGCGGCATGGGGTCATTGACCTCCTCGACGGGGCCGTCGATCTGCAGGCCGTTATGGTCGACGATCACGCAGAGGTTATCGAGCTGCTGGTTGCCGGCAAACATGGCGGCCTCCCAGACCTGGCCCTCCTCGCTCTCGCCGTCGCCCAGCAGGGCGTAGGTGCGATAGTCGTCGCCCCAGTGCTTGGCGGCAACGGCCATGCCCACGGCGGCGGAGATGCCCTGGCCGAGCGAGCCGGTGGACATGTCGACGCCCGGGGTGTCGTTCATGTTGGGATGGCCCTGCAGGTGGCTGCCGATATGGCGCAGCGTCTCGAGATCCTCCTTGGGGAAGAACCCGCGCTCGGCGAGCACGGCGTACAGACCCGGAGCACAGTGGCCCTTGGAGAGCACAAAGCGATCGCGGTCGGCCTTGCGGGGATCGGCCGGGTCGACGTTCATTTCCTCAAAGTACAGATAGGTCATGATGTCGGCAGCGCCGAGCGAACCGCCCGGATGGCCGGACTTGGCAGCGTGCACGCCGGTGACGATGCCCTTCCTTACCTCGTTGGCAACCTTTTTGAGCTCTTCGTCGCTCATTGTGCCTTCCTTTCATCCTCATTAGACAAAATGCGCACGGCACCGAAGGTAATCCCAACACAGCCGCAATGCACGTACGTCATTCATTATGCTGGAAACTGATGGCTTTACCAGAGTTTTTATCATTATTTGAACAATTTAGCAGGCAGAACCGCTGATGAAACGGTTTATCAATGTGAACGTCTTTTGGATGGAACGCAATCGACCCTACGCGCTAATGTCCTTGAATCCCTCGCCGAAGGCTTCCGTAACGTCAGCGACCGTCACAATGGCGTGAGGATCGCGCTCGCGCACGATCGTCTTGAGGGTATTGAGCTCCCGACGGCTCACGATGACCATAATCACCGGCTTCTCGGCACCCGAATACATGCCAGTCGCCTTAAACTTGGTACAACCACGACCCAGGCCATACATGATATCGGCAGCGATATCAGGGAACTTGTCCGAGATGATGAGTACCATACGGCGCTTGTTGCCACCATCGACCACGGCATCGATCACGTAGCCGCTAATGACCATCGAAAGGCCTGCATATAGTGCGTTTTCGATTGAAAAGACCGGAGCCGACAGCGCGCATACGGCAACATCGATCGCCATGACGGTCGAGCCCACCGGCAGCGAGGTGTTACGCGATATGATTTGGCCAATCGTGTCCGAGCCGCCGGTGTTGGCGCCGGCGCGCAGCACCATGCCGTAGCCGATGCCCGTAATAATGCCGCCCCACATAGCGGGAAGCATCAGGTCCGCATCCGCCAGAGGTGCTACAAACGGGGCGAACAGATCGGTAAAGAAGCCCAGCAGCACAAAGCCCGTCGCGGTCTGCACCACGTAGAACATGCCGCCCTCACGCATAACGACCAGCAACAGCAAGGCGTTCATCACGATCGTCTGAATACCAACGGGAAGCGATAGGCCGCGCGATGCACCGACCGCCTGGATAATGGTGGCAAGGCCCGTAACGCCACCGGCAGCAAGGCCGTTGGGAATCAAAAACAGGTCGGTCGCAATAGCGGCCAGAGCGCACCCAAACATGATCTGGGGCAGGTCGTGAAAGAAGTTCATCGAAAGAATGCGCTTGATGTCCAGACGGTATGCCATGCTGCCTCCCTCAAAAAAGCGCACCCAAACGGATGCGCTTCGAACTTCTTGCTGTATTCGATTCTACCGATTCGCCGGACAAAAACCACCCCTGCGCAGGGTTTGCTCTGGATACAAAACCACCCTGCTGGGAGGGTTTTAATCCATCTCCACATAAACCGGGCGGTTTATGCAGACGGGGTCTCCGAGTCAGCGTTGCCGGTAGCCCAGCGATGGTAGCCAATAACAAACGGGTCCAGGTCGCCATCGTCAAGAACGGCCTCGACATTGCTGGTCTCCACACCCGAGCGCAGATCCTTGACCATCTGGTACGGGTAGAGCACGTAGCTGCGAATCTGGTTGCCAAAACCAATCGTGGTCTTGGGTCCGCGGATCTCATCGAGCGCCTCGGCGCGCTTCTCGAGCTCAATCTCGTACAGGCGAGCCTTGAGGATCTGCATGCACGCGGCCTTGTTCTGGATCTGGCTGCGCTCGTTTTGGCAGGTGACCACAATGCCGCTGGGGAAATGCGTCACGCGCACGGCGGAGTCGGTGGTGTTGACGCCCTGACCGCCCGGGCCACTCGCGTGGTACACGTCCACGCGGATGTCATCAGGACTGATCTCGATGTCGATATCATCGGGCAGCACGGGGATGACCTCGACGCCGGCAAACGTGGTCTGGCGGCGCTTCTTGTCGTCGGTGGGGCTAATGCGAACTAAGCGGTGGACGCCGGCCTCGGCGCGCAGCATGCCAAATGCGTCCTTGCCCTCGACGGTAAAGGTCGCGCGGTCGATGCCGATGACCTCGGCCGCGGGACAGTCGTTGATGGTGACCTTCCAGCCGCGACGCTGGCAGTACTTCATGTACATCTTAAAGAGCATGAAGGTCCAGTCCTGGGCCTCCAGACCACCCTGTCCGGGCTTGATGGTCACAATGGCATCGCCGTGATCGAACTCACCGGTAAACCAGCTCGAAAGCTCAAGCTCATCGATGGCACGGGCCAGGCGCTCAGCCGTGGCTGTAGCCTCCTCGCGAAGGGCGGCGGCGTCGGGGTCATCCCCCATCTCCTCGGCAAGCTCCAGCGCGGCGCGGGCATCGGAAAGCTCGCCGCGCGCGGTGTCCACGGCAGCGATATCTTCCTTGGTGCGCGCGATCTCTTCCATGGTGGCACGGGCGGCGTCGGCGTCATCCCAAAAGCCGGGGGCCACGCTTTTAGCCTCGAGCTCGGTCACGCGCGTGCGCTTTTCGTCCAGGTGGAGATACGACTCGACCTCGCCGAGCCGGTCCGCGAACGCGTCCAGCTCGGCGGGCGTTACCTCTAAAGCCTCAGCCATTAACGATTCCTGCCGTGGCAGTACTTAAACTTCTTGCCGCTACCGCAGGGGCACGGGTCGTTGCGGCCCACGTTGACGTACGGATCGTCGCTCTCGGACTTGCGATAGGTGGTCACCTTGCCACCGTTGTTGACGGCAGCCGGACCACCCTGGACAGCCGTGCGGGCCTGCACCTGCGCCTGCTTGCGCAGCACCGAGTCGCCGTTATCACCATCGACCTCGGCGGGACCGGAGAAGCGCGCGCCCTCGAGCGCGGGCTCTTCCTTGTGCTCCACGGCACGCGGGGCAGCCTTGATCTCGATGCGCAGAACCGTGCGCAGGTAATCCTCATACATGGTATCGACGAGTATCTGGAACGCGCCGTAGGCCTCGGTCTTGTACTCGACCAGCGGGTCGCGCTGGCCAAAGCCGCGCAGGCCGATGCCGGTCTTGAGGTAGTCCATCTCCTGCAGGTAGTTCATCCAGCGGGTATCGATGACGCGCAGCATGACCTGGGTGTTGAGCTCGCGCATCAGGTCCTCGCCCAAGCGCTCGGCCTTCATGTTGTAGCACTTCTCTACGTAAGCCAGGACATCGGCAGCCAGGGCCTCATAATCCTCGTCGGGGAACTTCGGCGTATCGATGTGGCCGGTGAGCTCCACAACCCACTTGCGCAGGCCCTCCAGGTCGCGCTCGCCATCGTGGCTGTCCTTGGTGCAGAACTCCTGCACGCAGCGGTACACGGTATCGTGCATGACCTCGGTGATGTGGTCGGTCAGGTCCTTGCCATCCAGAATCTTGTTGCGCTCGGCGTAGATGACCTGGCGCTGCTTGTTCATGACGTCGTCGTACTCAAGAACGCTCTTACGCATGGAGAAGTTGATGCTCTCGACCTTGTGCTGGGCGCTCTCGACGGCCTTGGAAATGATCTTGTGCTGGATCGGCATGTCATCGCCCATATCGGCCGTGACCATCATCTTGGAGACGCGGTCCATCTTGTCGCCGCCAAACAGGCGCATGAGGTCGTCCTCGAGCGACAGGTAGAACTGGGTCTCGCCCGGATCGCCCTGACGGCCGGAACGGCCACGCAGCTGGTTGTCGATACGGCGGGACTCATGGCGCTCGGTGCCGATGACGGTCAGGCCGCCGGCGGCAAGCACGCGCTCGCGCTCGGCCTTGCAGGTCTCCTTGGCCTCGGCGTTAAACTGCTCGAGCTGCTCGGGCGTGACGTCCTCCATGGTCAGGCCCTCGTACTCCAGACGCTCGCGCACCAGCTCGTCGGGGTTGCCGCCCAGCAAGATGTCGGTACCACGGCCGGCCATGTTGGTAGCGATGGTCACGGCGCCATAGCGACCAGCTTGGGCCACGATATGGGCCTCGCGCTCGTGGTGCTTGGCGTTCAGGACCTCGTGCGCGATGCCGCGCTTGGTAAGG
>CAVALS010000078.1:0-3438 GCA_963589385.1 Bacteroidaceae bacterium | reverse complement strand
TAAGCCGCTCGTACGCGAAAGGAAACATTATGGCTAAAGATTCCAGCTTCGACGTCGTGTCCGAGGTCAACATGCAAGAGGTCGATAACGCCTTTCAGCAGACCACGCGCGAGATTTCCCAGCGCTATGACCTTAAGGATTCCGGCGCCACGATCGAGCTTTCGAAGGGCGACAAGCTCTTTACGATCAACGCCCCGGCCGACTTTGTCTCCAAGCAGATTGTCGACGTGCTGAGCTCCAAGCTCATCAAGCGCGGCATCGACCTCAAGGCCGTCTCGTGGGATGCTCCGCAGGCGGCATCGGGCGGCACCGTGCGCGTGCTCGGCCATATCGTCGAGGGTATCGACCAAGCGACCGCCAAGAAGATCAACAAGGACATCAAGGACCAAAAGCTCAAGGTCAAGGTGACCATCGAGGCCGACAAACTGCGTGTTTCCTCTGCTTCGAAGGACGCGTTGCAGACCGTGATCCAGTTCCTGCGCGACCAGGATTACGGCCAGCCGCTGCAGTTCACCAACTACCGCTAATATCAATCGAAAGGACTGCTCTCCAACATGGATACACCGTTGGGCTCCGTGCTCTTCATCACCCTCGGGTGCGCTAAGAACGAGGTTGACACCGACCGCATGCGTTCTCTTTTGACCGCCGCGGGCTACGAGGAGGCATTCGACCCGCAGGATGCCGATATCGCCATCGTCAATACTTGCTCGTTCCTCGCCTCCGCAACGTCCGAGAGCATCGAGACCACGCTCGAGCTCGCCAACGAGGTTCAGGACGGCGTTCGTTCTTGCCCCATCGTCATGTGCGGCTGCGTGCCGTCGCGCTATGGCGATGACCTGCCTGACGAGCTGCCCGAGGTCGCTGCCTTTGTGAAGGCCGACGAGGAGGACGGCATCGTGGCGGTCATCGATGGCGTGCTGGGTGTCGAGCGTGAGATCGCGGCCTATATCCCTCAGGTCAAGCGTACCGTCGAGGGCGCCGTTGCTTACGTCAAGATTTCCGATGGCTGCAACCGCTTCTGCAGCTTCTGCATGATCCCCTATATTCGCGGTCGCTATCATTCGCGCAATGCCGAGAGCATTATCTCCGAGGTACGCGACCTGGTTGCCGGCGGTGTGCGCGAGATCGTGCTGATCGGCCAGGACACGGGTATTTGGGGCACCGACTTTACTGACGAGGATGTCGCCGAGGGCTCGCCGCGCAATCTGGCGCAGCTGCTGCGTGCCGTCGCCGAGGCCGTGCGCCCGCACAACGTCTGGGTCCGCGTGCTCTATCTGCAGCCCGAGGGCATGACCGATGAGCTTATCGATACGATTCGCGATACGCCCGAGGTGCTGCCCTATATCGATATCCCCGTGCAGCACTGCGACGCGCGCATCCTCAAGGCTATGCGCCGTTCCGGTTCGCGCCAGGAGCTCGAGGACCTGTTCCGCGATCTGCGTGAGCGTATCCCCGGCATCGTGATCCGTTCCACGGCTATGGTCGGCTTCCCGACCGAGACCGACGACGAGTTCCGCGACCTTATCGACTTTATGGACACCGTCGGCTTTGACTACACGAGCGTCTTTGCCTACTCGCAGGAGGAGGGCAGCCTGGCCGCTAAGATGGAGGGTCAGGTCGACGAAGAGGTCAAGCTCGAGCGCGCCCAGGAGGCCATGGACCTGGCCGAGTCGCTCGGTTTTGCCGCCACCGCCGCACATGTGGGCGAGCGCGCCCAGGTGATCGTCGACGGTATCGAAGAAACCGAGGACGGCGCCGAGCTGATCGGCCATGCCTGGTTCCAGGCGCCCGATTCCGATGGCGCGGTCCACTTGGACGCCAGCGAGGCGTCCGTGGGCGATATTCTGACTGTCGAGTTTACCGATAGCTTCTGCTATGAGCTTATCGGCCATGTTGTGGAGTAGGAGAGCATCGTGGCAAACGAGAGCAATAAGGGACTGACGAGTGTTTGGACGCCCGCCAACATCGTGACGTGCGTTCGCATCGTCTTTATCCCGGTGTTCATGATCGTGTCGGCGCTTTCTCACACGAGTGTTGCCGGTACGGATTGGAGCACCTTCGACGGCCCGCTCGCCGCCGCTGCCTTCATTCTGTATGTGATCCTGTCGTGCACCGATAAGGTCGACGGTTATCTGGCGCGTTCGCGCAACGAGATCACCGACTTCGGTAAATTCTTGGACCCCATCGCCGATAAGCTGCTCGTGTTCTCGGCCCTGCTGCTGTTCTTGGATTTTGGCGCGGTGACCGTGTGGTCCGTGTTCATTATCCTGTTCCGTGAGCTTCTGGTGAGCGCCCTTCGCATGGTCGCGAGTGCGGCCGGTGTGGTCGTTGCGGCCGATAAGCTCGGCAAGTACAAGACGGCGACCACGATGGTCTCCATCTGCGGTTACCTGTGCGTTTTTGCTATGGCTGGCTTGCACCTTGGCCCGGTGGTGCTGACGCTCGGCATCTACTCGGTGTCGCGCTTCCTGTATGCCGTTGCCGTTGTCTTGACCGTTATCTCGGGCGCCCAGTACTTCTGGAACTGCCGCAAGATCGTCTTTTCGGTCTAGGTCCTGGTGGGTATGACGGACTCTTTTGAGCAGATTTCCGCACATAACGAGGAGCTGGCGCGCGATATCGTCGAGCGCGCGAGCGCTCGGGGTGTGACGGTTTCGACGGCCGAGTCGCTGACGGCGGGTATGATCGCCTCGACGATTGCGGATATCCCGGGCGCCTCGGCGGTGCTGCGTGGCGGTGCGGTAACCTACTGCGATGAGATTAAGCATCGCGTGCTGGGTGTTGAGCAGGAGACGCTCGACCGCTACACCGCGGTGTCGCATCAAACTGCGCGCGAGATGGCGTCGGGTTCGCTGGAGCTGTACCAGAGCGATATTGCAGTGAGCGCAACGGGTTATGCCGGCCCCGGCGGTGGTACTGAGGACGATCCTGCTGGCACTTTCTATATTGGCTGGGCACATCGTTCCGCCGATGGGGGAGTGCCGGTCGTGGACTCTGTGCGCTGCCACTATGAGGGCGACCGTTCGTGTGTTCGTGCCCATGCGGTCACGGAGGCATTGGGTCGCATTGCCCTTGTGCTCAACTCTATGGAATAGACGTGTTTTAAGGGGCCTCCGGGCCCCTTAATTGTGGAGATGGGGACCTCAGAAGAATTTAGCGTTTGTGCTGTTCATAGGTGTATTTTTGCCTGCCTTGTTCTTATTTGGCCCTTTATGGTCAAGCATTTGGTCAGTGTTTGGTCGGCTTTTGGTTGGGTTTTGGAAAGGTCGGCTGCATATGATTTATCTGAACGGTTGACCACGAACAGCCGTTCGTTTATTATCGATGCAGGTTGTTAAGAGGAGGGCTATTCATGGCCAAGAATTCAGGTCCCGTACGTACCGTTCATGCTCGCACGACGGGTAAAGAGCGCGATGAGATGATCGCCACCACCAAGGC
>CAVALS010000077.1:0-5217 GCA_963589385.1 Bacteroidaceae bacterium | reverse complement strand
ATACTGGGGGTAACGATATGAAGGACATCACCATCAGCCGCAGGAGCCTTCTGGTATCTGCTGGCCTGCTCGCGCTCGCTCCGCTCGCCGGATGCGGCGGCAACTCTGGTTCCGGCTCTGCTGCCGCCGGTTCCGACTACACCGTCGGCGTTCTGCAGCTCACCGAGCACTCCGCACTCGACGCCGCCAACGACGGCTTTGTCAAGGCCATCAAGAAGAGCGGTCTCAAGGTCAAGATCGATCAGAAGAACGCCCAGAACGACCAGTCCACGTGCAAGTCCATCGCCGACAAGTTCGTGGGCGATGGCGTCGACCTGATCTATGCCATCGCTACGCCCGCCGCGCAGGCCGCCGCTGGCGCCACCGCTGATATCCCCATCGTGGGCTGCGCCATCACCGACTACGCCGCCTCGGGCCTGGTCCAGGACAACGATAAGCCCGGCACCAACGTCACCGGCGCCTCCGACCTCACCCCGGTCGCCGAGCAGCTCGAGATGATGCAGAAGGTCCTGCCCGACGTTAAGAAGGTCGGTTTGCTCTACTGCACCGCCGAGTCCAACTCCGACGTCCAGATCAAGGCCGCCAAGAAGGAGCTCGACAAGCTGGGCCTGGACTACACCGACTTCACCGTCTCGAGCTCCAATGAAATCCAGTCGGTCGTCGAGTCCGCCGTGGGCAAGGTCGACACGCTGTACTCCCCCACCGATAACACCATCGCCGCGGGCGCCTCGCAGGTCGGTCAGATCTGCAAGGAGAACAAGCTCCCCTTCGTGACCGGTGAGGAGGGCATGTGCAAGGCCGGTGGCCTGTTCACCCTCTCCATCAACTACGAGGACCTGGGCTACGCCGCGGGCGAGATGGCCGTCAAGATTCTGAAGGGTGAGGCCAAGCCCGAGGATATGCCGATCAAGCACCTCACGAGCAAGGACCTGGTCGTCGTCAAGAACGACGAGATGGCCGAGGCGCTGGGCATCGACCTCTCCGCTCTGGACGAGTAGCGGCATGCGCGGCGATGTGCCTAGGGCCCATACTCGCGCCGTTGCCGTGTTATTCAATATCTGAGCCACAGGGGCGAACGCCAAAGACCGGCGTTCGCCCTGCTTGTTACGGATGAGACAAAACATCCGGCCGCAGCTCTTTCATGCATTGTTACCGCTATCATGGTGACTCACGTGTCCACCCTATCCTAGGAGGTATGAAGCATGCTCATTGCATTGCAGGGCGCCATTTCGCAGGGCGTCCTCTGGGGCATTATGGTGCTTGGCGTGTTTATCACGTTCCGCCTGCTCGACATCCCCGATATGACCTGCGACGGCAGTTTTGCCCTCGGCGGCTGCGTCTGCGCCGTACTCATCGTCAACAATAACGTCGACCCGCTGCTCGCCGTTTTGGCCGGCATGTGCGCCGGTGCCATCGCGGGTGCCGTCACGGGCATTCTGACCACCGTCTTTGAGATTCCTGCGATCCTCGCCGGAATCCTCACCCAGATCAGCCTGTGGTCCATCAACCTGCGCATCATGGGCAAGTCCAATACGCCCATTCTTGCCAAGGGCACCGTGTTCTCGGCCGTCAGCAATATGACCGGTCTGCCGCAGTCCACCGTTGCCATCATCTTGGGCATCCTGCTCGCCGTGGCTATCGTTGCCATCCTGTATTGGTTCTTTGGCACCGAGATCGGCTCGGCGCTGCGAGCCACCGGCAACAACGAGTACATGATCCGCGCTCTGGGCGTCAACACCAACTCCACCAAGATGATCGCCCTCGTGCTCTCCAACGCCCTCATCGGCCTTTCGGGCGCGCTCATCTGCCAGAGCCAAAAGTATGCCGACATTGGTATGGGCACCGGTGCCATCGTTATCGGTCTTGCCGCCATTGTTATCGGCGAGGTGCTCGGCCGTCTGCTTCCCGGCGGCCTCACGCAGTTTAGCGTCCGTCTTGCCTCCGCCGTCTTTGGCTCCGTGGTGTACTTCCTTATCCGCGCCATCGTGCTGCAGTTGGGCATGGACGCCAACGACATGAAGCTGCTCTCCGCCGTGATTGTCGCTGTGGCCCTGTGCGTGCCCGTGGTTTGGGAGCGCTATAAGCTCCGCAGCTCCTACACGAAGGGGGATGAGGCAGATGCTTAAGCTCTCGCACGTCAAGAAGACCTTTAACAAGGGCACCGTCACCGAGAAGCGCGCGCTCACCGGCGTCGACCTCACCCTAAATGACGGCGACTTTGTAACCGTGATCGGCGGCAACGGCGCCGGCAAGTCCACGCTGCTCAACATGATCGCCGGCGTGTACCCGCTCGATTCGGGCGTTATTGAGCTCGACGGCACCGACATCTCGCGCCTGAGCGAGTCGCAGCGCGCCAAGTACCTGGGCCGCGTGTTTCAGGACCCCATGCGCGGTACCGCTGCCGACATGCAGATCGCCGAGAACCTGGCCCTCGCCAAGCGTCGCGGCCAGCGTCGCGGCCTTTCGTGGGGCGTCACCAAGGCCGAGAAAGATGAGTACGTCGAGCTGCTCAAGCGCCTGGACCTTGGTCTGGACACACGTCTCAACGCCAAGGTCGGCCTGCTCTCGGGTGGCCAGCGCCAGGCACTCACCCTGCTGATGGCCACGCTCACCAGGCCGCGCCTGCTGCTGCTCGACGAGCACACCGCGGCCCTCGACCCCAAGACGGCCTCTAAGGTGCTTAACCTGACCGAGGAGATCGTCGACGAGAACCACCTGACCACGCTCATGGTCACGCACAACATGAACGACGCCATCCGTCTGGGCAACCGTCTGATCATGATGCACGAAGGCCACGTGATCTACGACGTGGCGGGCGATGAGAAGAAGTCGCTCACCGTAGCCGACCTGCTGCAGAAGTTCGAGGAGGTCTCGGGAGGCGAGCTCGCCAACGACCGCATGCTGCTGAGCTAAAACCTGCCAAAAAGGGACAGGTTTATTTTGGTAGGTTTTATCTGCGCAAACGTCAAAACCGCCGCAAAGGGACAGACGCCCTTGCGGCGGTTTTCGCATATTATGTCGATAATCCGATATTCAACCAGACATTCTGGCTAAGGACTAAGGAAACTGCCATGAAAAGACTCCCCCGCCTTGCGTTAGCCACCGCGTTGTTTGCCGGCGCGCTCGCAGGCATCCCAAGTCTCGCTTTCGCGGGGAACCTGCCCGCCGCTATTGACGGCTCCGTGGCCGTCATGCACACCAACGACATCCACGGCAGCTACAAGTACAGCTACAACGCAAAGCAAGGGCACCGGCACTGTGGGCTTCGACGGACTGGCGGTTCTCTATAGCGCCCAAAACAGCGCCCCCGATCTTTTGCTCGATGCGGGCGACACCTTCCACGGGCAGTCCTTCGCCACCATGAGCGAGGGCAAGAGCATCGCCGAGCTCATGGACACCTTCTACGCCGACGGCTACGACGCGACCACGCCAGGCAACCACGACTGGAGCTACGGCGCGGACAAACTCCGCACCATGACCGGCTACAGCACCACCGGCACGCCCTTCGCCATGCTCTGCGCGAACGCAAAGTCTACGAGCGGCGTATGGAGCTCGAGCATCACGAAGACGCTCGATCGCACCTGGGAGGATAGCGAAGATCACTCCACATTCGACTACAAAATCAAGGTCGGCGTCGTGGGTGCCATGGATGAGTCGCTGGAATCCTCGCTGCGCGCGGACCTGGTCGCGGGTACGTCGTTCTCGAGTGCCGCGAACGCCATCAATGCCGAGGCAGAGCAGCTGCGCAAGGAGGGCTGCGATGTTGTTGTGTGTATCGCGCACACGCTCGACGCCAAGACCTTTGCCACGCGACTCCGTGGCGTCGATGCCCTTATCGCAGGCCACGAGCACATCAACCTTAACGAGAAGGTGACGGGAGCCGACGGCAAGACAATCCACGTTGTCGAGGCGGGCAGTGCCTTTGCCGAGGTGGGACTGCTTTCCATTCCGTACAAATACGACACGAATGGCACCGAGACGACCGACGATGACACGGTCACGGTCCCTGCAGACGGCAGCGACGAGAAGCTCTACACCGCCAAGAACGTCAACGACCTTTTGGCAGACCCCGACAAGGGCTCCGACTACCAAAGCCGCCTTGAAGCCGTCCGCAACAAGATCAAGCCGCTCGACGAGGACTTTGAAAACGAATCGAACAAGGTGCTCGGCACATCCACCACCAACTATTTCTACGGCGAGGACGCCGCAGGCACGCATGGCTGGGAAATGGTGCGCACCACCGATTTCCGTCCCAGCAAGGAGGGCGACACCACCAAGGCCCAGACCATCGGCCACGTGATTTGCGGCTCCTATCTTGCCCTGACGGGCGCGGACTTCGCTATCGAAAACGCTGGCGGCATCCGCGGCGGCATCGCGGCGGGCAACGTGACCGCCGGCAACGTCATCGCCATCTTGCCCTACGGCAACACCGTGGAGACCTGGACCATGACCGGCGCGGACTTCCTCGCAGCGCTCGAGCACTCGCTACAAATCAGCGACGATTGCAACGACAGCTACGAGCTTCAGCAGGCTTATGTGGCGGCCGGTCACACCGAGCAGGAGGCGCAAGACAAGTACAAGTGGCGCGATGACTCTGGCAGCGTTCTCTCCTTTGGCGGCATCAACGTGACGATTGATTGGACGCAGCCCGAAGGCAAGCGCATTGTGAGTGCCACACTCACCAAAGACGGCAGCACGCTCGACCCCGCCAAGACCTATACCGTCGCCACCAACAACTACATCATTACCAACACGACCGACTTTCCCACCTTTGCACACGCCACCAAGTACACCGAGTGGGGCACGTGCGAGGCGGCGCTGAGGGCGCTGATTGGGCAGAACGGCTGGGAGAGCAAGATGGCCGGGCTCGCCGGCACCATCGGCTTCGGCTCCGCAGCCGTGGACCCCACGCCCACACCGGCCCCGACGCCTAAGCCCTCGCCTAAGACGGACACGACGACCACGAAGGTCATCACCAAGAAGATGACCGGTAAGCTCGCCGCAACGGGAGACCGCACGCTGGCAGTAGTTGGCGCGTGCCTTATCGGCGGCATCATCGTCATCATGCTCGGCATTATCTGGAAGCGTCGACGCTAAGCTACACCGCCGGGTCTTACAGCCCCGCCGCGTAAACCTTATATCGAGCACAGAAGCCCGTCCGAATGAACTGCCTCCCATTTCTTGGACATGAGAAATGGGAGGCTTTCTTTATGCGCG
>CAVALS010000076.1:0-2183 GCA_963589385.1 Bacteroidaceae bacterium | reverse complement strand
ATGATATGTTACCTATGAAAGGAGACCGGATGCCGGGCGAGAATTTTCCTGGCGATAGGATCGTCAGCTTGGTCGATGAGCTCGAAGGGCTGATCGAGGAAGCCAAGCCGCCTTTCGGCAAGAACGCTCAGTTCAAGGTCATCGACGCCGACGTGTTCTTCAACATCCTCGACGAGATCCGCATGAGCTATCCCGAGGAGTGGCAGAAGTCCCGCCGTATCCTTAAGGAGCGCGAGGAGCTCATGGCTTCCGCCGCCGCTCAGGCCGATTCCATCATCGCTGACGCTCAGCAGCAGGCCCTCACCATTGCCGGTGAGCAGGAGATCGTCCGCCTTGCGCAGCAGCAGGCCGACGACATCCGCGATCGTGCCCAGCAGTACGAGCGCGAGACGCGTTATGCTGCCGAGGACTACGCAGAGCAGGTCTTTACGCACCTGGAGGAGAACCTCAAGAGCCTGACCGGCACCGTTACCCGTTGCCGTCAACAGCTCAACGAGGGTGCCGCCCAACAGAATGGTCAGTGGTAATGGCTGAGTTCCCGAGCGTTACCGTCGATCTTTCCGAGCAGCTTGAGTTTCCTGGAGATTCGTATCCGCAGACCGGTAAGGTCGATGTCGCCACCTACACGGTGGGCGAGAAGGAGTACCAGCTTCAGGACGGCATCGACTACGACGTTGTCTTTACCAATGCCGGTACCGGTGTCTTGCTCACGGGCATGGTCCGCGCGCACGCCACCGGTGAGTGCGACCGTTGCCTGGAGCCCGCCTCGTTTGATATCGCCGGAGAGATCGAGGAGTTCTACCTCTTTGAGGAGCCCGAGGATCCCGAGGCCTACGAGGACGGCTACGAGCTTCTGGGTGAGGACCGTATCGTCGATCTGGGTGAGCCCATCAATGACGCGGTCGTTATGGACACGCCGTTTGTGGTGCTCTGCAAGCCCGATTGCCGTGGTCTGTGCCCCACATGCGGTTGCAATCTCAACGTCGAGCAATGCGATTGCGCCGCCCAGGCAGAGGCAGAATGGGCCGCTGCCACGGAAAATCCATTTGCAGCATTGAAGAATCTCAAGCTTGATGAGTAAAACTGTGGTAGTATCGCTACTTGCGCGTAATCGCCACACTGGATAGTTCATAAGGAAGGTCACTATGCCCGTACCTAAACAAAAGCAGGGTCGTATCCGCACTCACACCC
Source organism: Bacteroidaceae bacterium (assembly GCA_963589385.1). Taxonomy (GTDB): domain Bacteria; phylum Actinomycetota; class Coriobacteriia; order Coriobacteriales; family Coriobacteriaceae; genus Collinsella. The sequence continues at coordinate 992 of CAVALS010000076.1, read as the reverse complement.
GTCGTTCCGCCAACATGAAGATCTCGGCTGCGGCTCAGTCCACGTGCCCCCGTTGCGGCGCTGTCAAGCTTCCGCACCACGTGTGCCCCAGCTGCGGTTTCTACAAGGACCGCGAGGTTATCGTTACCGAGTAACGGTATACTCTGGATGCGATGCCGTTCCAAATGGAACCACAATGGCCGGCTCAATGAGTCGGCCATTTTTGTATAAGGAGCATGTATATGAGTAACGTTCGCGTTTGTGTAGACGTTGTGGGCGGAGACGAGAAACCTCAGGTTGTTCTCGATGGTATCGAGGCTGCGCTTGCCGCCGATCCCGATATCGAGGTCTTGGCAGCTGGCCCCGCCGAAATCGTCAATCCCTTTGCCGCCTCCCATGCGCGCGTCGAGGCCCTGGAGGCACCCGACGTTATCGCCATGGATGACGATCCCATTCACGCCGTGATGACCAAGCGCAAGTCTTCGATTGTGCTTTCCTGCCGTGCCATTAAGAAGGGCAACGCGGACGCGTTCTTCTCTGCTGGTTCTACTGGTGCTATGACCGCCGCGGCTACCGCTTACGTGACGCCATTTAGGTATCAGGCCGAGGGCAAGAAGCAGCCGGTGCGTCCGTGCCTTACCAATGCGCTGCCCAATCGTGCCGGCGGCCTGACGGTCCTGTGCGACATGGGCGCCAACCCCGATGTCGAGGTCGACGATATGGTTCGTTTTGCCCAGATGGGTTGTGCCTATGCGCGCGTCGTCCTGGGCATCGAGCATCCCCGCGTGGGCCTGCTTGCCAACGGCACCGAGGACGAGAAGGGCTCCAACTTTACCAAGGCCTGCTTCCCGGCCATGAAAGCCGCCGTTCCCGGCTTTGTGGGTAACTGCGAAGGCACCGATCTTACGTCGGGCAATTTTGACGTCGTGGTCGCCGACGGCATGTCGGGCAACATTGCGCTCAAGGCCACCGAGGGCGCTGCCAAGTTTTTGTTGCAGGAGCTCAAGAGATCG
>CAVALS010000075.1:0-7501 GCA_963589385.1 Bacteroidaceae bacterium | reverse complement strand
TCATCGACACCGGTTCCAAGATGGACGAGGTCATCTTCGAGGAGTTCAAGGGCACCGGCAACATGGAGCTCAAGCTCGACCGCGACCTGGCCGACCGTCGCATCTTCCCGGCTATCGACCCCGTTGCCTCCGGTACGCGTAATGAGGACCTGTTGGTCGACGAGCAGATGCGTCCGTTTGTCTTTGGTCTGCGTCGCATTCTTGCCGGCATGAACAACACCGAGCGCGCAGCCGCGTCGTTTATCAAGGGTCTTAAGGGCACCAACACCAACCAGGAGTTCTTGGTGCGTTCGGCCAAAAAACACAGCGACTACGAGCAGACGTTCTAGGTTGTCATCCACACGCAGCGATAGTCATCAATGCGGTAAAGGGTCGGGGTTTGCGCCTCGACCCTTTTCCATATCGCCGCTCCGCGCTTATTTTTAACCATAAGACCGGCAAGCAGCAGGTTTCCCGTTTCAATCCGACATCGTCGCTTGCAATCGACGGGGCGGTTTCGCATAATAGCTTTTAAGCTTCGCGACGGAAAACGCAGATGAAACGAACCATATACCGTTGCTTTGGGGCATAGCCCCGCTTCATCTTCTCTCGCGCAGCCAACTGAATGATGCGATTTGGGTGCTGGAAGATGGGGAGAGCTCATGGCTTCTTCTGATGCAACACAACGAGCAGTCCTTGCCGGACTTTCGTGCGGGATCGGCCTTGCCGCTCCCGTGGTTATGTATGCCGCGACGCTGCCGTTTTCGTCGGTGAACGAGACGGTCGTGGCGGGTGCGGTTCCCTTCGCCGTGGGCGCGGTGGCGGGCGTGGGTATCTATGCCGCCTCGCTGGGTATCTCCGAGTACCGTGCGCAGCGTGAAGAGCGTCTGTTCCAGCCCGATGCCATGGGCGGTGCCGCCAATCTCAATCAGCATCAAAGCGAGTTCAAGACCGCCTCGATTCCAGCTCAGCAGCAGGATGCGACTCCTTATGCTGCTGTTTCTGCTTCTCAGGCTCAGCCGGAGCAGTCTACCTCGGCATTCCTTTCCGGCCTGACTGGTGCGTTCCAGCGCCGTCATGCCGATGATGGTGTCCCTACCATCGCTCGAGCCGCAGATGCTATGGACGAGGCCGAGGCTTGGTCCATGATCGACAGCATGCTCGACGACGATTCGCCGGTGAGCTGCGACCCCGCACGCTCGCGCGACGTCTATCAAGTCGCCATCGACGAGCTCACCAACGGCGGGCAGACCGGCTCCCTCAATCGCGACGACATCGCCGCCGCGGCACGCGCCGTGTCTGGCTCCCAGGCCGCCCCTGCGGGCAGCACGGCAGCTTTCGTGGCACTCGTTGCAAACGCGGCAGCCAATAACGCCTACAGCGCTACCTCGGCGGACGTGAACGCTTCTGCCGATAATTCGTACGTTGATGAAGCCATTACTGCGGACGAGGAGGCCGTTGCCGCCCGCCGTGCCGCCGAAAGCTCGCTGTGGGGCGCTCCTGCCCAGCAGCAGGCGGCCGAGGCTGCGCCGTACAACGCAAACCTCGCCAGCATGCCTATCATCTCCGGTGCCGCGGACATCGATCTCGATGACCTCGATGAGCCTGCAGCCATCACCGCATCGATTGATGCCCAAGATCGCATCGACACCGGCGACCTTCCGGACGCCTCGCTCGAGGTCGATGTCCCCATGGCCGATTACTCGGGCCACGAGGACATGTGGGCCGCCGCCACCGCGATTCTGGATGAGATTGACGAGCCCGCTCCTGTTGTAGCGCCCGCTCCCGTCGCTGCCCCTCAGCCTGCTACCCCCGCCTATGTCGGCCGTCACAGCGCTGTGTTCCCCGAGGATACCGCCCGCATCTCGCGCGAGAGCATCGAGCGGGCCGAGGCTATTGCCGCTGGCATTATGGAAAACCGTCGTCACGAGCGCGTCAATCAGATCCTCGAGGAGGAGATCGAGCGCCTGCAGTCCTCTACCGCCAAGCGTACGGGCCGTGCCTACCTGAGCGTTATCGAGGGCGGTACCGCCAGCTTCGCGCCGCTCCGCGCGGAGGCATAACTTCTGCATGGTTAAGATCAATCGAAAATGGGCGGTCGTGACCTGCCTGATGGCGGTCTTGATCTGGGGCAATTCGCTGGTTCCCGGCTCGGGGTCGGGCTCGCTGAGCCTAACGGTCATGGAAGCTATCCGCGGTTTCCTGCACGGCGTGGGACTTCCATATGAATGGGTGACCAACTTTGTTGTTCGCAAGTGCGCGCATTTTACCGAGTATATGGTGCTCGGCATCTTGGCAACGCACGCCTTTGATTTTGAGGGCCGGCGCACCTTTGACGTGCTGCTGCCCACGGCGGTGTTCCTGCTGCTGATTCCTTCGATCGACGAGACGATTCAGCTCTTTGTGCCGGGACGCGCCGGCATGATCACCGATGTGATGATCGACTGCTGTGGAGCGGCAACGGGCGTTGTGCTCCGATATCTACTACGATCGCTCATATGTGCCAAAAAGGCCGCCTAGGACGTATGCTTGGTCCTAGGCGGCCTTTTTTATTTGAGGGCTTATATGGGGCGTGGTGGCGTCGTTCCGTAGGTCGGATTTGCCGAGCGCGCCACGCCCTGTGGGTGCGTCTGCTACTGAAGCGCCTGTGCGCCCAGGGCCAGGCAGCCCATGATGCCCTGCTTGCCCTCGAGGCTGTTGTTGACGATGTAGTTATCGATGTCGTTGACCTCGGGCGTGACGATATAGCCGTTGAGCATCTCGGCGCACTTTTTGCGCGCGAGCGGCACGATGGGGGTGTGGTCGGCCACGCCGCCGCCGATGATGATCTTTTGCGGCGCGTAGCACAGCGTGTAGGTCATGAGCGCCTGTGCCAGATAGCCTGCGAGCAGGTCCATGGCCTCCGGGTCATCGGCCATGTCTCCGGCGCTCTTGCCATCCCAGCGCTTTTTAACGCCGGGGCCGGCGATGAGGCCCTCGAGACAGTTGTCGTGGAAGGGGCAGGCGCTGTGCTCGCCAATGGTGTCGCGCGGGTCACGCATGACCAGGATGTGGCCAGCCTCGGGATGCATCATGCCGTGCACGAGCTTACCGCCCGAGAGCACGCCGGCGCCCACGCCGGTACCGATGGTCAGGTAGACCACATCGGTGAGGCCCTTGGCGCAACCAAAGGTGACCTCGCCCAGGCAGGCGACGTTGACGTCGGTGTCGTAGCCGCAGGGGATATTGAGCTCGTTTTGGATAGTACCCAGCAGGTCAAAGTAGCGCCATGCCGTTTTGGGCGTCTCCAGGATCTTGCCGTATTGGGGCGAGGCAGGGTTGACTGCAGTAGGGCCAAAGGCGCCGATGCCCAGCGCGGCGATGCCCTTGTCGGCAAACCACGCGTTGACGGCCTCGACGGTCTCCTGCGGGGTCGTGGTCGCGATCTGCTCACGCTCCAGGACCGTGCCGTCTGCATAGCCCGTGGCGCAGACCATCTTGGTGCCGCCGGCCTCGAGCGCTCCGATAAGCTGCTGCTCTGCCATAATATTCCTCTCTCTGGGACGAGTTGCTCCATGGCTAAAGTATAACGCTCTAAACAAATTAAGAAGGCGCTATAAAAAGAAGCCCCGCAACTCGGCTGGCGGTGCGGGGCTTATTTGGTTGCTTTAGTTGCCGGGCCGTCCTTACCCGCGCGGTTTGATTTTATCACGCAGGGACTTGAGGTTCTCCAGCGCCGCGTTAAGCGTCTCGTCTCGTTTGGCAAAGTGGAAACGAATCAGATGGTTGACGGGCTCGCGGAAGAAGCTCGAGCCGGGCACGGCGCCCACGCCCACCTTTGAGGCCAGGTCCTCGCAGAACTCGAGGTCGCTGTCGTAGCCAAACTCAGAGATGTCCAGCATGACGTAGTAGGCGCCCTGCGGCACGTTATGCTCAAGACCGATGCTGTCGAGTCCCTGGCAGAACAGGTCGCGTTTGGCGGTGTAGAGGTCGAGGACCTCATCGTAATAGCTGTCGTCGAATTTGAGGGCGGTGACGACGGCTTCCTGCAGGGGAGCGGCGGCGCCCACGGTGAGGAAGTCGTGGACCTTCTTGATGCGCTCGGTGATCTGGGCCGGGGCGATAGTGTAGCCCAGACGCCAGCCGGTGATGGAGTAGGTCTTGGACAGCGAGCTGCAGCCGATGGTGCGCTCAAACATGCCGGGCAGCGTGGCCATATAGACGTGCTCGTGGGGCGCGTAGACGATGTGCTCGTAGACCTCGTCGGTGATGCAGTAGGTGTCGTACTTTTTGCAGAGGTCGGCGATAAAGGTGAGCTCATCGCGTGTAAAGACCTTGCCGCAAGGGTTGGAAGGGTTGCACAGGACGATGGCCTTGGGGTCGTTGTCGCGGAAGGCCGCCTCGAGTGTCTCGCGGTCAAAGTCGAATGTGGGCGGGTTGAGCGGCACATAGATGGGCTCGGCACCCGAAAGGATCGTGTCGGCGCCGTAGTTCTCGTAGAACGGCGAGAAGATGACGACCTTGTCGCCGGGGTTGGTGACCGTCATCATGGCGGCCATCATGGCCTCGGTGGAGCCGCAGGTGACTACGATATTCTCGTTGGGGTTCACCGGCATGCCCATAAAGTGCTCCTGTTTGGCGGCGAGCGCCTCGCGCATGGCCTGGGAGCCCCAGGTGATGGAGTACTGGTGATAGAGCGGCTTGGGGTCGCTGGCGATGGCGCTGAGGCTATCGAGCAGCTGCGCTGGGGGATCGAAGTCAGGGAAGCCCTGCGAGAGATTGACAGCGCCATACTTATTGGAGATGCGTGTCATGCGGCGGATGACCGAATCGGTAAATCTTGCCGTGCGGTTGGAGAGTTCTTTCATGACGGTCCTTTCGAGGATTTGCAGTGGGGCAAGTTTACTCCCATGAAACCGGTGGGATTTGCTCGAAATGGTCTCGAAAAACTCTTTTCAAAATTCTTGAAAATTGGGGCTTGCATCGCGTGGCGTTCCTTGCAATAATAGTCGAGCGCGAAGCGCACAGGACACGGTGGGTGTAGCTCAGTTGGCTAGAGCGACGGGTTGTGGTCCCGTAGGTCGAGGGTTCGAGTCCCTTTACCCACCCCAGTTCTTGCTTCGTGTTGATATCGGGTCGTTAGCTCAGTTGGTAGAGCAGGGGACTCTTAATCCCAAGGTCCAGGGTTCGACCCCCTGACGGCCCACCACACGATATCTCCTCTAAAGTCCGCCACAACGGACTTTAGCTTTGGGTCGTTAGCTCAGTTGGTAGAGCAGGGGACTCTTAATCCCAAGGTCCAGGGTTCGACCCCCTGACGGCCCACCAAAGCATGTTAAGACGGTCAACGAAAGTTGGCCGTCTTTTTTTGTTGAGCTCGCATGGGGTCGAACCCGAAAGGGCGCGGAGCTGAGAAAACGCGTAAGCGTTTGCTAGTGCAGCACGCAAGGCGCCTTGGCGCCGCAGCGGCCACCTGCGCAGCAGGCTGACCCCCTGACGGCCCACCAAAGCATGTTAAAGCGACTGGCTTAGGCTGGTCGCTTTTTTGTTAACCTCGCATGGGGTCGAACCCGAAAGGGCGCGGCCGCTTTCACAGATTGAGTCTACCCTGGGGATCGGTGAAACCGTCAGTACCCTCCTTGAGTTTCTTCTCGTCTGCCTTCACGCGACGCTCGAGCTTTTTTGTATCCTCGGCAGGCGGTAGGTTCTCGGGAACAATTCCGCGGTCGATGAGGCTGCCACGCACGCTCGTGTTGTTCTCGACGTGTTCTTGTTTGATCTGGTCCAGACCGTACAAGTCGTGTTCCTCGGCGTTGAAGGCCGTCATCGAGTTCGTGAGGTCCTTTGCTTTGATGAGAACATCGGCTAACCTGTCCGCCAATGCCGCGCTCTTGGGTACGCCGAGCTGCTGCTTCATTTCCGCCGTGCTTCTGCCGCCGAATAACGCTTCATCGCCCTTCGACTTGATGATCGCGAATCCTTTGGAGTCAACGCCGCGTTTGAACGCAATACCCGAGAGCTGTTTCTCTGAATCGGATAGCGAGTGGCGCGCCTGCAAGCGCTGAATCTCTGCGAAGCGCTGCTCTATGAGCTCTTGGCGGCGCGTCTGGACGGCAAAGTATGCCTGCGCGAGCGCGATCTCCGGCTTGTTTGGATCTCCGTTTTGGGCGATTAAATAGCATGCGTAGCGCGTAAGTTTGTAGTCTTTAACCGCGCGAGCGGCGACACCGGCAGTTACCATTTTCGTGGTGTCACGAAAATGGGAATCAACTGGAGTTTTGTTTGTTTCGCACGAGACTTTTGCCCTCTTAACAACTTCGGCGAAGTTCTCCCATCGAGTGTACCCCATGGGTTCCATTAAATCGCGTGCGAGCCAATATTCAACGCCGTCTTCCACATTGGCGTAGCTATCAAGTTCGACACGCCACTTCTCGATATCTCTACTGTCCATATCTCCTCCTCGCTGGTCTATTGTCTATGCGGGCTTTGCCCACTCTGTATTCAGAATAAGGATACGCTGCCGTGCGGACACGAATGGGCCCGTGCTGCTTTGAGCTCACGGGGCCCATGGATATCGATTGGTTGTGTTCTGCTTTAGATAGGTGTCCGGTTTAATCCGCTCGATAGTGCGACCCGAGACTTTCAGTTCGCTTGCGCATGGCTTTGACCATTTCCTGTGCTAGTCGAATCTGCGATTGCAGGCGGGCGAGGGCTGCGATCTCGCTGTCATCGGCATGCGGCTTGCTCAGCGCCATGGCCTTGTCTTGCAGGCTTTCAAGCTGTTGCAGGGCCTCGGATAGGCCTGTTTCGGTCCTGTTGATCATGCAATAGGTGCTCATCGTGTGCCTAAGGCTGTGTGTCAGGCGATCGGCATCTGTTGTGGCAATGCCGTACTGGGAGAGGGTGATATCCGTCTTCAGGGCCGCTTCAGGCTCTTTCTGCGCTGTGAGGGCTGCCGATGCGCCCGCGATACGTCCGAATACGATGCCGTTGGCGCTTGACAAGCCACCAATGCGGTCGGCGCCGTGCATGCCGCCTGTCGCCTCGCCGCAAGCGTAGAGGCCCTCAACGCCCGTGTGCGCGGTCTTATCGATCTTGATGCCGCCGTTAGCGGCGTGGGCATACATCGCAACGCGCATCTCGTCGGTCGGCGCGATGCCGTGCTCGTCTTGCAGCCAGGTGGCAAAGGTCTGCACAAACTCTGGGACATCCTCGCGGGGGAAGTCGTAGTGGAGTGCCAGGCCTTCGGCACCTGCCTGTTCGATGACGAGATCGATAGCGCGGGAGGCCAAGCGTGACGTGAAGGGACCATATCCAGAGCGCTGCTCGAGCAGGTCGTCCAGCTTGTCGTCGGCAATATCTACCGGCTGGTCTACATGCACGTAGCGCCAGGTTTTCTCGTTGAAGACCAAGTTACGCCTGGGCTCGATGAAGCCAGGCATCATCTGCATGAACTCTATATTAGTAAGTGTTGCGCCGTGCGCCAGTGCGATGGCCTGCGAGGAGCTGAGCACATCAGCCGACGTAAGGCTGCGCTCGAACA